>JBGSKT010000676.1:0-3378 GCA_041741075.1 Lysobacterales bacterium | reverse complement strand
CTCGGAAAAGCCAATGTCGAACATGGCCGGGACCGGTTCCGGGAATTACTTGGTTTTTTCGCGCTGAACGCTGTCTGCGCCCGCGCTGGCGGCAGCGTCGCTTTCCGCGGTGCTCTGGTCGGCCTGCAGCTTGGGCTGCTCCTCGTCGGTGCTCAGTGCCTTCTTGAAGTCGCGCACCGCGCCGCCAAGATCGCCGCCGACATTGCGCAGTTTCTTGGTCCCGAAGATCACCAGCACCACCAGCAGCACGATCAGCCAATGCCAAATCGAAAAGCCACCCATTTCATCACCTCGATTGTGTTCGTGAATGCGTCAAGCATAGCGCGGTCGCAGTGGCCACGCTGTAACCGCTGACACGTCCCGGTTTGCGCCCGCGTGCTGGCGAGCAGTCGCTTGACGCGCTCAGTCGACCGGCAGTTCCTCCAGGCGGTCACGGAATGCCACCACCGCGTCCGGCACCTTGTCCACACCGCCCTCGAAGATCCGCCGCGGGGTAACGCCACGGCCATAGACATCGCGGTTGGCCTGGTCGTCGATCGACAGCACGGTGCCGTCGAGGGCCACGCCAAGGAACAGGCCGCGGCTGCGCGAATAACTGTAGATTTCGGCCTTGAGCTGGCCGTCGGTGGCGGCCTGGGCATTGCGACCGACCGGCCCGGCGGCGACCGCGGCGTCGGCGCCCAGGGTGAACTTGCCATTGATGATCGAATCGACCCCGCGCTTGCTGCGGAAAACCAGGATGACGTCGGTCGACTGCACCCCGACCTGGAAACCGAAGCTGCCGCCGGTCAGGGTGATGAAGCTGGGATTCGACCAGGTGCCGTCGGCCGAGCGCACGCTGATCAGGCCATGGCCACGGCGGCCACCGACCACGAAGCTGGCCTTTACCACATCTGGCACCACGGCGATCGCCTCGGCCTTGCTGAGCAGACTGCCGGGGATGCGGTGATCCGGCGTGCGCATGACTTCGGTCAGCACCCGCACGGCGTTTTCGGCACGCTCGATTTCGCTCTTGCGGGCCATGGCCGGGGAAGCCGCCAGCAGGGCGACCAGCAGCACGGAGACGAACGCGGGAATTCGGGTCATCGGGGGGTCACTCCGGAGCGAAGAAGCAGACGCCCAGCATGCGGCGGGGGCGATGAATCGCGGCTTAGCCGTACGCTCAGGCGCGGCTAGCGCGCACCGCAAACAGGCCCAGCGCGAACACGCCCAGACCCAGGGCCAGCCAGGCCGGCGTCGCGGCAACTGGAATCTGCGGCACCTGCCCATCCGGCATCGGCAGGCCGCAGGGCCGCACCGGTGCGATTGCCAGGCCCTCAACTTCGGGCAGGGTGGTGGCGATGAAGCGCGCGGCTCCGGTGTTGAGATCGATCTGCACGATATCGCTGGGGCGGTTGTTTTCGGGCGGGCTGTGATCGAGGATCGCCCACAGCACGCCGCTGCTGTCGAAATCCAGCCCGGCGTCGACCGAACTGGCCTGGCCGCCCAGGCCAGCACCGATCCGGGTCGCGCTCGGGCTGACGGTGGCGGCTGCGGTCGCGCTTCCAATATCGATGCGATAGAGGCCATCATCACCGGTCGTGCCGATGCCATAGATGCCGTCGGCGTTGGCCGCCAGTCCGGACATGTGCTTGCCGAGACTGCCAACCAGGGTCGCCTTGCCGGTATTGCGATTGACCGACCACAGCTTGTCGGTGGTGTCGGAAGAGAGCCACAGGCTGCCGTCGCAACTGAAGGTCAGCCCGAAGTCCAGCGAATCGAACTGCCCCACGCCCTGTCCGGTCAGGCCGAGATTGCCGTTCTGGCCACCGACCGCGGTGCCGTGGCCATTGAAGGGATTGATCGTGATCAGCGTTTTGTTGCCGTCGGCGACGGCATAGATGGTGCCTTCCGGCGCCACCGCCAGGCCTTCGACATCGAAGAAGCCGATGCGCCCAACCGCAGTGGTCGCGCCGGTAGCGAGGTCGATGCTGAGCAGGCGATAGCTGTCGGCACTGGTCGGGTCGAAGGTCGCCGCATAGCCGGTCGGGCCGGCACCAGCGGTGGGTGCGAACAGCGACAGCAAAACGGCAGCGGCGAGCCAGGGCAGGCAGCGCATGGGAGTATCCTTGTTATTTACACTGGATGCAGCAACGCCGTCGCAGGGCCAGCGACGCAGCCCGATTCTAGCCGCAAATCACGACAAAACAAAGCCTTGCGCGATGCGCCCGCGAGTGCCGCCGACGCCACCCACCAACCCGGCCGGGGACCACCACGGTTTGTGCTTGCTTGGATTGGCAGCCACTAGATGTAGTGTTAACTTCCCGCTTCTCTGGAATTCCGACCATGACCGAAAGCGACGACCGCACATTTCCCCACGGCCGCGAACCACTGGCCGCGGTGCTGCTGGTCAATCTGGGCACGCCGACGGCGCCGACCCCGGCCGCGGTGCGGCGTTACCTGGCCGAGTTCCTGTCCGACCCACGGGTGATCGAGCTGCCACGCTACTTGTGGTTGCCCCTGCTGCACGGGGTGATTCTGCGCCTACGGCCGGCGCGTTCGGCGCGCGCCTACCAGAAGATCTGGGGTGCGGCCGGTTCGCCGCTGCTCACCGGGTCGCAGGCGCTGGCCGACGGCTTGCAGCAGGACCTGGCCACCGCCCCGGGCCGGGTCGAGGTGCACCTGGCGATGCGCTATGGCGAGCCTTCGATCACCCGGGTGCTGTCGGCACTGCGGGCGCGCCACCTGCGCCGCCTGTTGGTGCTGCCGCTGTATCCACAATATTCGGCCAGCACCACCGCCAGCGTGTTTGATGCGGTCAGCGCCGAATTACAGCACTGGCGTTTTCTGCCCGAATTGCACTGCGTGCGCGATTATTACGCGGAACCCGGCTACGCCCGGGCGCTGGCCGCCAGCGTGCGTCAACACTGGCAACAGCACGGCCGGGACGGCCACTTGCTGTTTTCCTTTCACGGCATTCCCGAGCGCTACTTCAAGGCCGGCGACCCGTATTACTGCCACTGCCAGGCGAGTGCGCGCCAGGTGGTCGAACTGCTGCAACTCGAACCCGACCGCTACAGCGTGAGCTTTCAGTCCCGGGTCGGGCGCGAACGCTGGCTGCACCCCTACACCGACCAGGAACTGCTGCGCCTGGCCGCCGCCGGGGTCGGCAAGGTCGATGTGATCTGCCCCGCGTTCGCGGTCGATTGCCTGGAAACCCTGGAAGAAATCGCCATCGGCGAACGCGAACGCTTCCTCGCCCATGGCGGCCAGGCGCTGCGCTATATCCCGGCGCTGAATGCCGGCAGTGATCATGTCGCCCTGCTCGGTGACCTGGTGCGCCGGCACAGCGCACACTGGCCGGAATGGTCGGCACCGGCAATGGCCGAACTGCGCGCG
>JBGSKT010000675.1:0-3173 GCA_041741075.1 Lysobacterales bacterium | reverse complement strand
GTGCCCGCGACGGCGCAGGTGCACCAGCAGCAGCGACACGGCCGCCGGAGTGATGCCAGCGATGCGCGCGGCCTGACCGATGGTCTGCGGTCGCACCGCGCTCAATTTTTGCAGTGCCTCGTTGGAAAGTCCGGGCACCTGGTGGAAATCGATCCCGACCGGAATCGACAAGCCTTCGTGGCGCTGCTGACGTTCGATCTCGCTCTGCTGCCGATCAAGGTAACCTGCGTACTTGACCTGCACTTCGACCTGCTGTGCCACCTGTACGTCCGCTACCGCCGGCCCGAGGCCGTCGACCTGCATCAGACCGGCATAGTCGATTTCCGGACGGCGCAACAGATCGAGTGCCGATGACTCCCGGGTGATGTTCACTCCGAGCCGCGCCGCGATGGCCGCACCAGATGCATTGCCGGGTGCCACCCATAGTGTCCTCAGGCGCGAGCTTTCCTGCTCGATCGCGTCGCGCTTGGTCGCGAATGCCCGCCAGCGCGGATCGTCGACCAGGCCCAGTTCGCGGCCGCTTTCGGTCAGGCGCAGATCGGCATTGTCTTCACGCAGGTGCAACCGGTATTCGGCGCGCGAGGTAAACATGCGGTACGGCTCGATGGTGCCATTGGTGGTCAGGTCATCGATCAGCACACCGATATAGGCCTGGTCTCGGCGTGGCGTCCACGGCGCCTGGCCGCGGGCCTGGCGCGCGGCATTCAATCCGGCGATCAGGCCCTGGGCGGCGGCCTCTTCGTAACCGGTGGTGCCATTGATCTGTCCGGCAAAAAACAGTCCGGCGATCGCCTTGGTTTCCAGCGAGGGCTTGAGCGCGCGCGGGTCGAAATAATCGTATTCGATGGCGTAGCCGGGACGGGTGATGTGCGCCTGCTCGAAGCCCTTGATCGAACGCACCAGATCCAGTTGCAGGTCGAACGGCAACGAGGTCGAGATGCCGTTCGGATAGACCTCGACCGTATTCAGTCCCTCGGGTTCGATGAAAACCTGGTGCGAATTGCGCTCGGCAAAGCGCACCACCTTGTCCTCGATCGATGGGCAGTAGCGCGGCCCCGAACCTTCGATCTGACCAGAATACAGGGGCGAACGATCGAGCCCGGCACGGATGATTGCGTGGGTGCGCTCCGAGGTGTGGGTGATGTGGCAACTGCGCTGGGCGGGATGGGTGACGGCATTGCCCAGGAAGGAAAATACCGGTAGTGGCGAGTCGCCGGCCTGTTCGTCCAGGCCCTGGTAATTGATCGAGCGGCCGTCGATGCGCGGCGGTGTGCCGGTTTTCAGCCGGCCGACCGGCAGCGCCAGTTCGCGCAGGCGCACAGCCAGCGTCTGTGCGGGCGGATCACCGGCGCGCCCGGCGCTGTATTGCTCCGATCCGACATGAATGCGCCCGGCGAGGAAAGTACCGGCGGTCAGCACCACCGAGGGTGCGCGAAACTGCAGGCCGATCTGGGTAATGACACCGGCTACGCGATCACCTTCCAGGATCAGATCGTCTACCGCCTGTTGGAACAGACTCAGGTTGGGCGCCCGTTCCAATGCCGAGCGCACCGCCGCCTTGTACAGGGCGCGATCGGCCTGACAGCGTGTTGCGCGCACCGCTGGACCCTTGCTCGCGTTGAGTACGCGCCAGTGGATGCCGGCTTGATCGGCTGCCCGCGCCATCAGGCCACCGAGCGCGTCGACTTCCTTGACCAGATGGCCCTTGCCAATGCCGCCGATGGCCGGATTGCAGCTCATCTGCCCCAGCGTTTCGATGTTGTGGCTGAGCAGCAAGGTGCGCGCGCCGCTGCGCGCCGCGGCCAGGGCGGCTTCGGTACCGGCGTGGCCGCCGCCGACCACGATCACGTCAAAGGCTTCGGGATATCGCATGGTCAAGGCCGGGGCAGTCGGTTGGATGTTGCAGGCAGGTGAGAAAAATTGGCGCGCTTTTCGGGGCGCAGTGCGCCGGTAGCGTATGCGCAGGCGGGCAGCGCCGGACAGCGGCTATCCCCGCTCGCGTGGCACGATCATTCCAGAGTGCGACCGGGCGGGCAATTGTGAATGATGGGCACGAGCGAAAAATTTGGCCCGCTTTCTGCAAGCGCACTGCCCCAACGGGTCGATTGCCGGCCCTGGCTGCCGTGCACTGCTGACGCAGCGCGGCCGGGGGCAGAAGGACGGGTGCCGTCCCATCACATCATTTTACAGATCGGCGCAGAATCCCCAGATGAGGCTGGCGCCCGGCGGTCTTTGAGGGAACAGGGGGAATCCTTGAGGACCTGATTTGCCGGGCGCCAGTGTCTCGACAGCCTGGCGCGCTCACGCGCGTCATGGGTATTCCAGCACAGCCGGGCGAGAGAAATTGTGACCGGTTAGGTGATTCGGAAACGCCGTGTCGGCTCCGCCAAACGGGCCGCGGCCGAAGCCAGCCGAGCCGGATGGCAGCGGTTTGGCGGCAGACTGCGTTCCCTAAGCGCCCTACCATGCTCGGTCCTTGGCACGGCTTCTGCTTTGACCGGATCGTGGGCGTTTCGCGCTCCACGGAGGCCACCATGAACCGTCAGTTTGCGATGCTTGGAATGGACCCAGTCTCAGTGCGACATGATCTTCTGATCGAGATCGGCCGCGTGGAGCTGGAGATCGACCAGGTTATTGGGCGGGACGATGATCTGGTCGACGCGGACGTTGAACGCCTGTCCAGCAAGCAGGCCCGATTGAGCGCCGCCTTGGCGCAATTGGCCGCGTGACGCCGGATCGTGTGGCAGACCCCAGCGGACCGGGGTTCGATTTGTTCCAGGTTTCTCCTCCCCTTGTGGCCCCTTCCGGGGCCATTTTTTTTTTTGCTCCGGATACGGATCAACGCTGGCGTCGGCGCTCGCTATCGTCAGCACCACCGTCTTCGCCACCGGGGCGCTCGGCCCTGGCCGGGGGCGCGCTTCGGCTGGGTTGATAGGGAGCCTGCTGCTGCGGCGCTGGTGCCGCGCCCCGAAAGTCTGATGGGGCTCGCCCTGCCGGCGCCAACGGCCGATAAGCGCGGCCAGCGGGTAAGCCGCGATCGGTCTGCGGCCGCAACTGGATCGATCCGCGATATTCCGCTGTCGGCGACACTGGCGGAGACGGGTTGAAGTAGCGACGGCCCTGATCTTCGCGGCGCAGTCCAGTTGCCGTACGCGGCTCCAGCCCTGCCGCCC
>JBGSKT010000674.1:0-12910 GCA_041741075.1 Lysobacterales bacterium | reverse complement strand
ACCTAAAACCTAAAACCTAAAACCTAAAACCTAAAACCTAAAACCTAAAACCTAAAACCTAAAACCTAAAACCTAAAACCTAAAACCTAAAACCTAAAACCTAAAACCTAAAACCTAAAACCTAAAACCTAAAACCGCTCTCCCTCACACCGTCCTGAGATACCAGTCGTATTCGATGTCGCTGACTTCACGATAGAAGCTGCGCAGTTCCTTCAGTTTCTGCTGGCCGTAGATGTGCCGAAATTCGGGGCCGAAGGCATCGGCGATGAACTCGCTGGCCTGGAAATCCCGGATCGTGTCGCGCCAGAACAGGCTGCGCGATTCGGTTTGTTCATAGGCGTTGCCGGTGATCGGCGGGCCCGGATCGCGCGGGTGGTCGAGCCCGTGCAGGATGCCGGCCAGCACCGCCGCGGTGACCAGATAGGGATTGGCGTCGGCGCCGGCGATGCGGTGCTCGATCCGGGTGTTGGCCGGATCGCTGTGCGGAATGCGCAGCGCCACGGTGCGGTTGTTGAAACCCCAGCAATCGTTCAACGGCACGAAGGCATTGAGCACGAAGCGCCGGTAGCTGTTGGCGTGCGGAGCGAACAGCAGCATGCAGTCGGACGACACCGCCTGCAGTCCGCCGATCGCGTGCTTGAGCGTGTCGCTGGGCGCGGCCGGCGTGCAGGCGAAGATATTGTTGCCGTCGCCGTCCTGCACGCTGACGTGGATGTGCAGGCCGCTGCCGGCCTGTTCGACGAAGGGCTTGGCCATGAAGCTGGCGAGCAGGTCCTGCTGCTCGGCCACCGCCTTGATCGCGCGCTTCAGATAAATCGCGTCGTCGCAGGCGGCGAGCGCGTCATCGCGGTGCTTGAGATTGATCTCGAACTGGCCGGGGGCGTATTCGGCAACCGCAGTGTCGGCCGGAATCCGCTGGGCGCGGCAGATGTCGCTGACCGCGTCGGTGAAGTCCTGATAGTCGTTCAGGTCCTGCATGGAATAGACCTGGGTGCTGCGATTGCGCTCGCCGGTGGCCGGATTGATCGACGTGCATGGACGTCCGCGGGCATCGCGCTCACCATCCAGCAGATAGAACTCGAGTTCGACCGCGACTACCGGCCGCAGACCGCGATCATGGAAGCGGTTTTGCACCCGCTTCAGAATTTCGCGCGGATTGGCGGCGAACTGGCCGCCCGTGGCGTCGTCCATGCCGAGCAGCAGTTGCGCCATCGGCTTGGACTGCCAGGGCACCGGTCGCAGGCTGCCGTGAATCGGGCGGCAGATGCGGTCTTCGTCGCCGATGTCGTAGCCGAGACCGGTTTCCTCGACGGTGTTGCCGGTGATGTCGGTGGCGATCAGCGACATCGGCAGGCAGACGCCGTCACGATAAACCTTCTCCAGCGCGTCGCGGCTGATCCGCTTGCCACGCAGCAGGCCATTCATGTCGGGCAGAATCAAATCCACCAGTTCGCAATCGGGCAGGCTTGAGAGGACGGCGGCATCGGCGGCGTTGAGCGCGGGAGCGGGGGATTCGGACTTGGACATGGGCATCTCGGGGCGGGGCTTGGGGGCTGGGGCTTGGGGTTTCGACTGGGGAGTTTAGCGGTGTGGGCTGGCCTGGTGTCAAAAATACTCAACGCCGGACGAACGGTGTTCGCGGGTGGATTTGGTGCTCGATGCGCCGTAGAGGCCGCTGTTGCGGTGCAACAGGCCGTATTCACATTTCCTGCCGGGCGTGCGACTGTTGATAAAATTGAACAGCATGGCTATGGTTGCCCAAGCCGTCCGCGGCCCGGAAACCCGAATCGAAACGGGCTGCCTGGGCGCCGATGCCTTCCCCCGCACCCACCGACGCCGTCCCTGCGCCATGCCCCGCCTACCGCTGATCGGATTGCCAGCAGACCGAAAACAGATTGGCCTGCACCCATTTCAGGCGGTCGGCGAAAAGTATCTGCGCGCCATCGCAGACACCGGGGTCGGATTGCCAGTGCTGCTGCCCTCGCTCGATCCACCGCTGCCACTCGACACCCTGCTCGATGGCCTCGATGGACTGCTGCTGACCGGATCGTTGAGCAATATCGAGCCGCACCATTACAGCGACGAGCCGAGTTTTGATGGCAATCATCATGATGCCGCGCGCGATGCCAATACCCTGGCGATGGTCCGGCTCGCGGTGGAAAAGAAGTTGCCGCTGCTGGCGCTGTGTCGTGGCCTGCAGGAAGTCAACGTGGCGCTCGGCGGCAGCCTGATCCAGAAAGTGCACGAGCACGGCGACTACAGCGACCACCGCGAAAACAACGATCATCCGCTCGACGTGCAATACGGTCCGGCGCATGAAATCACGCTGAGCCCGGGCGGCCTGCTGGCCGGCATCGCCGGCCGCGAGCGGGTGCAGGTCAATTCCCTGCATGGCCAGGGGATCGGCAAGCTCGGCCGCGGTTTGGTGGTCGAGGCCCGTGCCCATGATGGACTGATCGAAGCGATCCGGCTGGATGCCCCTGACCCATTCCTGCTCGCGGTGCAGTGGCACCCAGAGTGGAAGGTGCGGGAAAACCCGTTCTATCTCGGCATCTTCCACGCCTTTGCGGCCGCCGTGCGGCGCCGCGCCCAAAGCAGGAAGTAAAGTCATGGCCAAGAAGAAAGTGGAACCCAAGTCCAGCGCCGCCGAAGCCCAGGAGAGCACGCTCAAGCGCTGGCTCAAGGACCATCGCATCACCGAGGTCGAGTGCCTGGTGCCGGACCTGACCGGCAACGCCCGCGGCAAGATCATCCCGGCGGCCAAGTTCTCGCACGACTACGGCACCCGGCTGCCCGAAGGCATTTTCGCCACCACCGTCACCGGCGATTACCCTGACGAATATGACGAGCTGGTCTCGGCCTCGGATTCCGACATGTACCTGCGCCCGGACCCGGACACCGTGCGCATGGTGCCCTGGGCCAGCGACCCGACCGCGCAGATCATCCACGACTGCTTCACCCGCGACGGCCGCCCGCACGATCTGGCGCCGCGCAATGTGCTGCGCCGGGTGCTGACCCTGTACGAAGGGCTGGGACTGCAGCCGGTGGTGGCGCCCGAGCTCGAGTTCTTTCTGGTGCAAAAAAATACCGACCCGGATTTTCCGCTGCAGCCGCCGGCCGGACGCTCCGGTCGGCCGGAGACCGCGCGCCAGTCGTATTCGATCGACGCGGTCAACGAGTTCGATCCGATCCTGGATCTGATGTACGACTACGCCGAGGCGATGGAGCTCGACGTCGATACCCTGATCCACGAATCCGGCGCCGCCCAGCTCGAGGTCAATTTCCAGCACAACGATCCGATGTCGCGCGCCGACCAGGTGTTCCTGTTCAAGCGCACCATGCGCGAAGCGGCGCTGCGCCACGGCATCTACGCCACTTTCCTGGCCAAGCCGATGGAGAACGAACCGGGCAGCTCGATGCACATCCACCAGAGCATGCTCGACATGAAGACCGGCAAGAATCTGTTTGCCGGCAGCAAGTCCGGTCAACACAGCACGCTGTTCAACCATTACCTGGGCGGCCTGCAAAAATACGTGCCGATGGCGATGCCGTTCTTCGCGCCCAACGTCAATTCCTATCGGCGCTTGGCGATCGGCGAAGTGGCGCCGATCAATGTGCAATGGGGCTACGACAACCGCACCTGCGGCCTGCGCGTGCCGATCGATTCGCTGGAAAACACCCGCGTCGAAAGCCGCTTCGCCGGCTCCGATGCCAACCCCTACCTGGCGATGGCGGCGACCCTGGCCTGCGGCTATCTCGGCATCATGGAAAAGCTGCAACCGACCGAACCGATGACCGGTAGCGCCCAGGCCAAGGGCTTCGGCCTGCCGCGCTCGCTGGAAGATTCGCTGCTGGCATTGCGCGGCTGCACGGTCTTGCGCGAACTGCTCGGCGAGCGCTTCGTGCAGTGTTACACCGCGATCAAATACAAGGAATACCAAACCTATTTCCGGGTGATCAGTTCGTGGGAGCGCGAGTTCCTGCTGCTCAATGTCTGAGACTGCGCGCGATCCGCGATCCACCCCCCCCACACCCTGCCAGAGCGACCAGCCATGCAAACCAACACCCTGCACGCCCTGCAAAAACTTGACGCCGAACACCACCTGCACCCGTTCAACGACAACGCCGCGCTGGCCAAAAAAGGCACGCGCATCCTCACCCGCGGCGAGGGCGTGTACGTGTGGGACGCCGAGGGCCACAAGTTGCTCGACGCATTCGCCGGACTGTGGTGCGTGAACATCGGCTACGGGCGCAAGGAAATGGGCGCGGTCGCCGCCCGCCAGATGACCGAACTCGCCTACTACAACAGCTTCTTTGGCTGCACCACCGAGCCGACCGTGCGCCTGGCCGCCAAGATCGCCGAACTGACGCCGGCCGATCTCAACCACGCCTTCTTCACCAATTCCGGCTCCGAAGCCAACGACACCATCCTGCGCATGGTTCGGCATTTCTGGGCGGTGCAGGATCAGCCACAGAAAAACATCGTGATCGGCCGCCACAACGGCTACCACGGCTCGACCGTGGCCGGGGCCAGCCTGGGCGGCATGAAAGGCATGCACAAACAGGGCGGACTGCCGATCCCGGATATCCACCACATCGACCCACCGTTCTGGTTCGGCGACGGCGGCGACCTCGACCCCGAGGAATATGGCCTGATCGCCGCGCGCCGGCTCGAACAGAAAATCCTCGAACTCGGCCCCGAGCGGGTGGCGGCCTTCATCGGCGAACCGATCATGGGCGCGATCGGGGTGTGGATCCCGCCGCAGAGCTACTGGCCGGAGATCGAACGCATCTGCCGGCACTACGACGTGCTGCTGATCGCCGACGAGGTGATCTGCGGCTTCGGCCGCACCGGCGAATGGTTCGGCAGTCAGTATTTCGGCTTCACCCCGGACATCATGCCGATCGCCAAGGGCCTGAGCTCGGGCTATATCCCGATCGGCGCGGTCATGTTCAACGACCGCGTCGCCGGCGTGTTGGCCGAAAAAGGCGGCGAACTCGCGCATGGCTACACCTACAGCGGGCACCCGGTCTGTGCCGCGGTAGCGCTGGAAAACATCCGCATCCTCGAAGACGAAAAGATCGTCGAACGGGTCAAGCACGACACCGGCCCCTACCTGCAGCAGCGCTGGCGCGAACTGGCTGCGCACCCGCTGGTCGGCGAGGCGCGTATCGCCGGTCTGGTCGGCGCGATCGAACTGGTGCCGAACAAGCCCAGCCGCGAACCGTTCGCCGAACGCGGCCAGGTCGGCTCGCGCTGCCGCGACATCGCGCTCGGCAATGGCCTGATCCTGCGCGCCACCAATGACGCCATGCTGCTGTCGCCGCCGCTCATCATCAGCCGCAACGAAATCGACGAACTGATGGAAAAAATCCACAACAGCCTCGACCAAACCGCTGCCGAGTTCGGCGTATCCACACGAGGAACCTGAAATCCGCTGGCTGGATTGGCTCAGCCCGCAAAAAGGCGTAGGGTGCGGTTCACAAGACAGAGAACAGAAGACAGAAACCACCGTCGCCCCGGCGCACGCCGGGGCCCACTGCCGGAGGCGGCGGAACGGTTGAAAGTACTGGACCCCGGCCTGCGCCGGGGCGACGAAAGCGGACGCTGACGCGGATGATCGCCCAAGCCGGCGCCAGCCAGAAGCAAGCACTCACCGGTGCCAGCAAGCAGATCGTGAAACGGCAGACCTTAACCCGCAGTCATTTCGAGGAGGTAGATCACCATGAAATCGCGCCAGCGGGTAATGCTGATCGGGTTGACCCTGCTTGCTGCCCTTCTTGGTTCGGGTGCATCTGCGCAGACGACGTTTTTTACCATTTGGCCGGGACACCCGGACTTTGCTCCACAGCCGACTTCGACCATCCCGGGCGTGGAGGTGGAGTATCCCGTCGCCGTAGACATTCGGGAGCTCGTTCGCAATCGCGCCGCGCGTGATAGCTACCGGCTGCGCTTCGACGATGGCAACGACCGGGTGTTTTCGCAGCAACGCTTTGAAGCGATCGAAGGGTTCATTGAATTGGGATCGCTTGACATCCAGCCCGACCCGCGACTGCCCGAGAGCGCAATCAGCTACTACTGGTATGGGCTGAGCGGCAATGAGACCTTGTTCATTGCAGTCGTACACGGACAACTATCGCTGTCTCTGAGCGGACGAGACAAGACCTATGCCATCACCCGATCCCACGGCCAGTTGGTATGGCGGCGATTTGATCCACGGCTGGTGCCGCCGGACGTGGTTGGCGAAGCGAGCGCCAACCCGCCCGAATTGCCGGCCGGCAAAGCGGCACCGAGGCCGAAGGTTCTTGATTTCGTCGATGTGCTGGTCCTGCACACGCCAGCGGCCTTGGCCGCAGCCGGCGGAAGTCAGGCGCAGCTCGACGCCGAAATAGGCGCCGCGTTCATGCAGTCCGAGCTTGCCTGGAGCAATAGCGGCGTGACCAGCGTGCGCCTGCGCAACGTGAGCGGCGGCAGTCAGAGTTTGCTGATCAACTACAACGAAAACCCGCCCACGCCAGTCGGCTGCACTTCCACAATCCCGGGTTTTTGCCGTTGGATAGGCCATCGGGTGTTCCTTCGCACCGATGGCACAACGCAGGCTTTGCGGAACAGTGTCGGTGCCGATCTGGTGGTGATGGTGGTGGCGGATCAGGCCAATGCCACGGGCGTCAGTTACGTGCAAAGACCGGACTGTGGAAATGAGCAGACCCTCGAAGCGACTTCGGGTTGCTCGGTTGGAACCGGATACGATGGCTTTGCGGTCGCAGCAGTAAGTCTGCCCTATCTCACTTCATTCCAGGTGTTCGCGCACGAAACCGGGCACCAGTTGGGCATGGAGCACAATGTCGCCGCGCTGGTCGTGCCCTCGTTTCCATGGTCGTTTGGCTGGTTTGTGAATGGCCAGAATGAAACTATCCTTTCGGTGCGAAACGGCACGGCATCCTGTCCCAACCTGGGCTGCCCGAGAGCGATACAGTATTCCAATCCGAACGTACCTTTCCTGGGCTCGATGGTGCCATCCGGCGCCGCCAACGCATTCAATGCCCGCACCGCGGCGGCACTGGCGCCAGCGGTATCGGAGTTTCGACATCCCGTGCTGACCGGGCTGATGTTCCGCAGCGACTTCGAAGCCTTACCCATTCCATGATAGGTCGATTCGCCATCGTTTTGCTGCCCGCGCTGGTTGGCCTGGTTGCGCCAAGCACCGCATGGGCATTGCACGATATCGCTGGCCGGGTAGAGATTGCCTCTGGCAATTTCGTCCCGCCCGGAACCCTGGCCCGTGTCGCACTCATCATCACCAACCATGGCCCAGACACCGCGCCAATTGTCTTGGCGGGTACTGGGTATCTGACCACACTGGGCCATCGAACGATCGAACTATTTCCGACTGACGAGACGCCACCCTGTGTCGTTCAATATACGGACTTTTCGGTGCCTCCGCCTGGAATATCCGGTCTGGTAGCAAGCATCAAGCCGTTTCAGGAACTCGGCCCTGGCGAATCCGTGACCTGCATCGTCGGCTTGATCACTTACCCTGAAGCGCCCGCCACGATATTTCAGGAATTCGGGTTTGGGTCGATCATTGATGACTCGAACCTGGACAACAACACCGTGATTGTTCCGATACATACACGGGTGGCTGCGGTCACCGTGCCCAGTTTGTCCATGCTGGCATTGTTGGCGCTCGCCTCTGGTCTGGCATCATTTGGGTTTCTGGCCTTGGGCAAAGGTGAGCCAAAGTGACGTTGCGGTAGCGGTAATCGATTTCTTCTTGAAAACGAGGCTTCTTGTTTTCAGAAGTCAGAAGGCAAAAGAAGCCGTCGCCCCGGCGAACGCCGGGGCCCAGTGCCGGAGGCGGCGGAACGGTTGAAAGTACTGGACCCCGGCCTGCGCCGGGGCGACGAAAGCGGACGCTGGCGCGGATGATCGCCCAAGCCAGCGCCGGCCAGCAGCAAGCACCCACCGGTGCCAGCAAGCAGAACGTGAATCAGCAAGCCTTAACCCGCAGTCAATTCGAGGAGGTAGATCACCATGAAATCGCGCATCCTGATCGTGGCCATGGCCAGCATTCTGAGTGTCTCCTGCGGCAAGCAGGAACCCGCCCCGGCGGCACCCGAGGCCGCGGCCGCACCGGCACCCGAGGAGAAGGTGCTCAACATCTACAACTGGTCCGACTACATCGCCGAGGACACGCTCGACAACTTCACCAAGGAGACCGGGATCAAGGTCACCTACGACGTGTTCGACAGCAACGAAGTGCTGGAAGCCAAACTGGTTTCGGGCAGCACCGGTTACGACATCGTGGTGCCATCGCTGACCTTCCTCGCCCGGCAGATCCAAGCCGGTGTGTTCCAGCCGCTGGACAAGAGCAAGCTCGGCAACTGGGGCAATCTCGATCCGAAGATCATGGCCGAGATCGCCCGCAATGATCCGGGCAATGCGCACGCGGTCAACTGGCTGTGGGGCACCACCGGCATCGGCTACAACGTCGACAAGATCAAGCAGCGTCTGGGCGACAAGGCGCCGACCGATAGTCTGGCGTTGTTCTTTGACCCGGCCAACCTGGCCAAGCTCAAGGACTGCGGTGTGTATCTGCTCGACACCCCGTCCGAGATCCTGCCGATCGCGCTCAAGTACCTGGGCGAGGAACCGAACAGCTTCGATCCAGTGGTGATCCAGAAGGGCTTCGACCAGTTGATGAAACTGCGGCCGTACATCACCCAGTTCCATTCCTCGGAATACATCAATGCCCTCGCCAATGGCGACGCCTGCATCGCGATCGGCTGGTCCGGCGATATCTTTCAGGCCAAGACCCGCGCCGAAGAAGCCGACAAGGGCGTACACGTCCAATACTACATTCCCAAGGAAGGCGCGCCGATGTGGTTCGACATGATGGCGATCCCGAAGGACGCCAAGCACCCGGACAACGCCCACCAGTTCATCAACTACGTGATGCGTCCCGAGGTGATGGCCGGCATTTCCAACTATGTCGCTTACGCCAATGCCAACAAGGCATCGTACCCGCTGGTCGATGAGGAGACCCGCAACAATCCGGCGATCTATCCGCCGGAAGAGGTGATGGCAACGCTGTTCTCATTGGCAGTGCTGCCGCCCGAGGTTGACCGCCTGTTCAATCGTGGCTGGACCACGCTGAAGACCGGCAAGTAATCGCGGTGAGCCGTTGCGGGGCGGCCACCGCCGCCCCGCCCAAACCGGGAGGAATGCGCGTGGCAGTGAATGCAATACAAGAGGCGGTGCCGGGAGTGGCCGGGAGCGGCGATGACTACTTGGTGATCGACGCGGTGCGCAAGGAGTTCGACGGTTTTGTCGCCGTCGATGACGTCAGCATCACCATCAAGAAGGGCGAGATTTTTGCCCTGCTTGGCGCATCCGGTTGCGGCAAATCGACCCTGCTGCGCTGTCTGGCCGGGTTCGAGACGCCGACCGCCGGGCGCATCCTGCTTGAAGGCCAGGAGCTGATCGGCCTGCCGCCGTACCGGCGGCGGATCAACATGATGTTCCAGTCCTATGCGCTGTTTCCGCACATGACTGTGGAGCAGAACATCGCTTTCGGTCTGAAGCAAGACGGCATGCCCCGCGCCGCCATTGCCGCGCGGGTCGAGGAAATGTTGAACCTGGTGCAGATGACCCGCTTCGGCAAGCGCAAGCCGCACCAGTTGTCCGGTGGCCAGCAACAGCGCGTGGCGCTGGCGCGCTCGCTGGCCAAGAGTCCGAAAATGTTGTTGCTCGACGAGCCGATGGGTGCGCTCGACAAGAAGCTGCGTTCGCACATGCAGCTGGAACTGGTCAGCATCCTGGAAAAGCTCGGGGTGACCTGCGTGATGGTCACCCACGACCAGGAAGAGGCGATGACCATGGCGCACCGGATCGCGGTCATGGAGAGCGGTCGCCTGCGCCAGGTCGGCAAGCCGGACGAAATCTACGAGCAACCGAACTGCCGCTATACCGCTGAGTTCATCGGCTCGGTCAATCTGTTCGAAGGGAAGATTGCCGACGATCAAAAAGACTTCGTCGAGATCAGCACGCCTTCCTTCGTGCATCCGATCCACGTCGCCCACGGTGTCAGCGGCTTTGAGGGCATGGACGTCGCCTTCGCGCTGCGCCCGGAAAAGATCCACATCAGCAAGCAGGAGCCGGCCGAGCCGCACAACAAGGCGCACGGCATTATCGAG
The DNA here is from genome assembly GCA_041741075.1 of Lysobacterales bacterium. Lineage (GTDB taxonomy): Bacteria > Pseudomonadota > Gammaproteobacteria > Xanthomonadales > Ahniellaceae > 0-14-3-00-62-12. The sequence goes on along the minus strand of JBGSKT010000674.1, from coordinate 2,713 downwards.
GACATCGCCTACTTCGGCAGCCACTCGGTGTTCCATGTGCGACTGGATCGCGGCGGTAAGCTGCTGTGCAACTTCGTCAACCAGCGGCGCTGGGATTCCGAGAGCTTCACCTGGGGCGATCCGGTCTGGGTGTCCTGGGGCGATCTGGAAGGTGTGGTGCTGACCTGACCATGCTGGCGACTACTGGCTGAAAAAAGAATCCGTCGTGTCGCCAAGCCGGTCAGTTGATAAAAACTGTTCTCCCTCCCCGGCCCACCCCGTGCATCGGGGAGAGCGTCGAGGCAAATCGAGGCACGCACGCAAATGAACACTGTGATTGACATCATCGGCAAAATCATTCCGGGACGCCGCTGGGCAGTGATCTCGGTGCCCTACCTGTGGATGCTGCTGTTCTTCGCGGTCCCGTTTCTGATCGCGCTCAAGATCTCGTTCGCGCGCTACGCCATGGCGATGCCGCCGTACACCGCGCTGCTCAATTTCGAGGACGGCTTCCTGGTGCTCAAGCTGCGCCTGGAAAATTATCTGAATCTGGTCAACGACAGCCTGTACGTGAATGCCTGGCTCAGTTCGATGACCATCGCCGGGATCTCGACCCTGCTCTGCCTGCTGATCGGCTACCCGATCGCCTACATGATCGCCAGGCTGCCGCCGGCCAGCCGCAACATCGCACTGATGCTGGTGATCCTGCCGTCGTGGACCTCGTTCCTGATCCGCATCTATGCCTGGGTCGGCATCCTCAAGCCCGAGGGCTTTCTCAACAACGTGCTGCAATCGCTCGGACTGATCGACGCACCACTGAAGATTCTGTACACCGATGTCGCCGTGTACATCGGCATCGTCTACGCCTATCTGCCGTTCATGGTGCTGCCCTTGTATTCCAATCTGGTCAAGCTCGACCTGCGTTTGCTCGAAGCCGCCTACGACCTGGGCGCTAAACCGTGGCGGGCGTTTGTGTCGATTACCCTGCCGCTGTCCCGGTCCGGCATCATCGCCGGGTCGATGCTGGTGCTGATCCCGGCGATCGGCGAGTTCGTCATTCCGGAAATGCTCGGCAGCCCGGACACGCTGATGATCGGCCGCGTGCTGTGGCAGGAATTCTTCAACAACCGCGATTGGCCGGTGGCCTCGGCGGTGGCGATCGTGATGCTGTTATTGCTGATCATCCCGATCATGATCTTCCACCGCGCGCAGGCGCGTGAACTTGAAGGGAGGCTGGCATGAGCGCGCGTGTCGGTGGCAGCCGGCTGTCCTGGCTGGTGCTCGGGCTGGGTTTTCTGTTCCTGTACCTGCCGATCTTGAGTCTGGTCGTCTATTCGTTCAATGAAAACCGCCTGGTCACCGTGTGGAGCGGCTTCTCGGTGAAATGGTATGGCGAGCTGTTCCGCGACCAGCAGATGATCGATGCCGCCTGGGTCAGCCTGCGCATCGCCTTTTATACCGCTTGCGCCTCGGTGGTGCTCGGCACCATGGCGGCGATGGTGATGACCCGTTTCCGCGCGTTCCGCGGCAAGACCCTGTTCAGCGGATTGATCACCGCGCCGCTGGTCATGCCCGAGGTGATTACCGGCCTGTCGATCCTGCTGATGTTCGTTTCCTTGCGCAGCCTGCTCGGCATCGAACTGCCGCTCGGCATGACCACGATCTGGATCGCCCATGTCACCTTCTGCATGGCCTTCGTCACCGTGGTGATTTCCTCGCGCCTGTCCGAACTCGACCGCGCACTCGAAGAAGCGGCGATGGATCTCGGCGCCGGGCCGATCAAGGTGTTCTTCGTGATCACCCTGCCGATCATCACCCCGGCCCTGCTGTCCGGCTGGCTATTGGCCTTCACCCTGTCGCTGGATGACCTGGTGATCTCCAGTTTCGTGACCGGGCCATCGGCCACCACCCTGCCGATGAAGGTGTTTTCCTCGGTGCGCCTGGGGCTCAGCCCAAAAATCAACGCGCTCGCCACCTTGCTGGTCACCCTGGTCTCGATGGGCGGGCTGATCGCCTGGTATTTCATGGCCCGGGCCGAGCGCAAGCGCGCCCGCGACATGCAGATGGCGGCGGCCACGCAAACGGAGTGAACCAGATGAACGTTGCCATCATCAATCCCTGGACCGGCCAGACCGACTACCAGTACGACTATCAAAGCCCGGCCGAAGTCGAGCAGCGCCTGCAACAGGCGGCGTTGGCCTTCCCATCCTGGTCGTTGCGGCCGCTGGCCGAACGGGCACAATTGCTGCGGCGGGTCGCGGCGTTGTTGCGTGGCGAATGCGAAGCGATTGCCGCCATCATGAGCGCCGAAATGGGCAAGCTCGGGCGCGAGGCGCTGGCCGAAATCGAAAAATCCGCCGCCGCCTGCGATTACTACGCCGAGTATGCCGCCAATTATCTGGCCGATCAGCGCATCGCCACCGAGGCGAGCCAGAGCTACATCCGCTACGAGCCGCTCGGCTGCGTGCTGGCGGTGATGCCGTGGAACTTCCCGATCTGGCAGGTATTCCGCTTTCTGGCGCCGGCCCTGATGGCCGGCAATGTCGCCCTGCTCAAACACGCCACCACGGTGCCGCGCTCGGCCGACCGGATCGGCGAACTGCTGGCCAGGGCCGGTGTACCGGCGGGGGTATTCGGGGTGCTGCATATCGACAATGCGGCGGCGGCCCGGGTGATCGCCGATCCGCGCGTACACGCGGTCAGCCTGACCGGCAGCGAAGGCGCCGGCCGTTCG
>JBGSKT010000673.1:0-3443 GCA_041741075.1 Lysobacterales bacterium | reverse complement strand
GGCCGGCGCGGTCGTGGTGCCGGCCGCGGCGGTGATCGACAGCGGCCAGCGCGCGCTGGTGATGCTGGCCGAGGGCCTGGGCCGCTATCGTCCGCAGATCGTGGTGGCGGGTGCCGAGCTCGGCGATCAACGCGTCATCCTGTCCGGACTCAAGGCCGGCCAGAAAGTCGTCGCCAGCGGCCAGTTTCTGGTCGATTCCGAAGCCAGCCTGCAGGGCCTGCTGCTGCGTGCGGAGGAAAAACCGCATGGCGGCCCCGACGGCGATGACCAGGGCAAACAGGACTCGGACGGAGAGCAGCCGTGATCGCCGCCCTGATCCGCTGGTCGGTGGCCAACCGCTTTCTGGTGCTGCTCGCGACCGCCTTTCTGGTCGCCGCCGGGGTGCTCGCAATCCGCGACACCGCAGTCGACGCCCTGCCCGATCTGTCCGACGTGCAGGTGATCATCCGCACCCGCTATCCCGGCCAGGCGCCGCAGATCGTCGAGAACCAGGTCGGCTATCCGATGGCCAGCGCGATGCTGTCGGTGCCGGGGGCGAAGACCGTGCGCGGCTTTTCGTTCTTCGGCGACAGCTACGTGTATGTGCTGTTTGAAGACGGCACCGACCTGTACTGGGCGCGCTCGCGGGTGCTCGAATACCTGAACCAGGTGCAGTCCAGCCTGCCGGCCGGGGCCCGCTCCGAACTCGGCCCGGACGCCACCGGGGTCGGCTGGATCTACCAGTACGCCCTGATCGACAGGAGCGGCGGCCATGACCTTGCGCAGCTGCGCGCGTTGCAGGACTGGTTCCTGCGCTTCGAACTGAAGACCGTGGCCAATGTCGCCGAGGTCGCCACCATCGGCGGCATGGTCAGGCAGTACCAGGTGCTGCCGGATCCGGCCAAGCTGGCCAGTCTCGGCATCAGTCACCAGCAACTGCGCGCGGCGATCCAGAACGCCAACCAGGAAACCGGCGGCGCGATCCTGGAACTGGGCGAGGCCGAATGGATGGTGCGCGCGGATGGCTATCTGCACACGCTGGATGATTTCCGCGCGATCCCGGTCGGCATGGCCGGCAGCGTGCCGATCACCCTGGCGGAAGTGGCCCAGGTCCGGCTCGGCCCGGAGATGCGCCGCGGCGTCGCCGAACTCGATGGCGAGGGCGAGGTGGTCGGCGGGGTGATCATCCTGCGCAGCAACCAGAATGCCCGCGCCACCATCCTGGCGGTGCAGAAGAAAATCAGCGAACTGCAACACAGCCTGCCGGCCGGGGTCGAGATCGTGCCGACCTACGACCGCAGCCAGTTGATCGACCGCGCGGTCGCCAACCTGTCCCACAAGCTGCTCGAAGAGTTCGTGGTGGTGGCCCTGGTCTGCCTGGTCTTTCTCGGCCACCTGCGCTCGTCGCTGGTCGCGATCATCTCGCTGCCGATCGGCATCCTGGCCGCCTTCGTGGTGATGCGTTGGCAGGGCATCAATGCCAACATCATGTCGCTCGGCGGCATCGCCATCGCGATCGGGGCCATGGTCGATGCCGCCGTGGTCATGATCGAAAACGCGCACAAGCGCATCGAGGCCTGGCAGCACCAGCATCCAGACCAATCCCCGACCGGCGACGAACATTGGCAACTGGTCACCACGGCCGCGGTCGAAGTCGGGCCGGCGCTGTTCTTCTCGCTGTTGATCATCACCGCCTCGTTCCTGCCGGTATTCACCCTGGAAGCGCAGGAAGGCCGGCTGTTCGGCCCGCTGGCGCTGACCAAGACCTATGCCATGGCCGCGGCAGCCGGGCTGGCGGTAACCCTGGTGCCGGTACTGATGGGCTACTGGATCCGCGGGCGCATCCCGGGCGAGAGCAGCAACCCGCTCAACCGCTGGCTGATCCGCGCCTATCGGCCCGTGCTCGACCGGGTGCTGGCGGCGCCGCGCGCCACTTTGTTGCTGGCCGCCCTGGTCTTTGCCAGTTCGGCCTGGCCGCTTTGGCACCTGGGCGGCGAGTTCCTGCCGCCGCTGGACGAGGGCGATCTGCTGTACATGCCCTCGGCCCTGCCCGGCCTGCCGGCGCAGAGGGCGAGCGAGCTTTTGCAACTATCGAACCGCATGATCAAAAGTGTGCCAGAAGTGGCGCGGGCATTCGGCAAGGCCGGACGCGCCGAGACCGCCACCGACCCGGCCCCGCTGGAAATGTTCGAGACCACCATCCAGTTCAAGCCGCGCAGCGAATGGCGGCCCGGGATGACCCCGGAAAAGCTGGTCGAGGTACTCGACCGCGCGGTACGCATTCCCGGCCTGACCAATATCTGGGTGCCGCCGATCCGCAATCGCATCGACATGCTCGCAACCGGCATCAAAAGCCCGGTCGGGGTGAAGATTTCCGGGCCCGACCTGGCAGCGATCGAGCGCGTCGCCGAACAGGTCGAGAAAATCGCCAAGGCGGTGCCCGGGGTGTCCTCGGCCCTGGCCGAACGCCTGCGCGGCGGCCGCTATGTCGATATCCACGTCGACCGCGCCCGCGCCGCGCAATACGGTCTCAATATCGACGCGGTGCAATCGGTGGTCGCCGGCCTGATCGGTGGCGAGAACATCGGCGAAACGGTCGAGGGACTGGCGCGCTTTCCGATCAACCTGCGCTACCCGCGCGACTGGCGCAGCAGCGTCGAGCGCCTGCGCGCTCTGCCGATCCTGACCCCGTCCGGTCAGCAGATCAGCCTGGGTATGGTCACCGAGATCAGCCAGAGCATGGGCCCGCCGATGCTCCGAACCGAGAACGCGCGGCTGAGTGGCTGGGTGTTCATCGACGTGCGCGGCCGCGATCTGGCTTCTGTGGTCCGCGACCTCAGCGGCCGAATCGGCGCCGAGGTCAAACTCGGACCCGGCATGAGCCTGGGCTATTCCGGCCAGTTCGAGTTCATGCAGCGTGCCAATGCCCGGCTGAAACTGGTGGTGCCGGCCACGCTGATGATCATTTTCGTGCTGCTGTACCTGACCTTCCGCCGCTTCGACGAGGCGCTGGCGATCATGTTCACCCTGCCCTTCGCGCTGACCGGTGGCCTGTGGCTTCTGTACCTGCTCGGCTACAACCTGTCGATCGCGACCGGGGTCGGATTCATCGCCCTGGCCGGGGTCGCCGCCGAATTCGGCGTGATCATGCTGCTCTATTTGACCCAGTCCTGGGCGGCACGACGCGAAGCCGGACAGCGCCGCGCCAGCGACCTGCACGAGGCCATCGTCGAAGGCGCGGTGCTGCGCGTGCGGCCAAAGGCCATGACGGTGGCGGTGATCGTCGCCGGCCTGTTGCCGATCCTGCTGGGCAGCGGCACCGGTAGCGAAGTGATGAGCCGCATCGCTGCCCCCATGGTGGGTGGCATGCTGAGCGCGCCGCTGCTGTCACTGTTCGTCGTTCCTGCGGCGTATCAGTTGATGCGCCGCCGCAAGCTCCAACCAACCAGCAAGGCGCAAACCTT
>JBGSKT010000672.1:0-1510 GCA_041741075.1 Lysobacterales bacterium | reverse complement strand
CCAGCACGCCGTCGCCGACCATGCCCAGGACCCGCTGCATGCGCTCGGCATCGTCGCGTTTGGCGCGGCGCATTTCGGCGTGGCGGGCGAGCCCGCCGATGCGGGCCAGGAACAGTTCCTTGGCCTCGTTCTTGAATGTGCACTCGACCGCGCCGGCTTCCAGGCAGCGCTTGACCACGTCCTCGCGGTAGGTGCCGGTGATGATCGAAATGGCGGCGTCGGCGGTGGCCGGATTCTGCTTGAGCCGGCGGCACAGCTCGTCGCCATTGCCGTCGGGCAAAAAGTAGTCGATCACCATCACGTCGAAGGCGCCGCCGGCGGCCTTCAGATAGCCCTCGGAAATCGAACCGGCGGTCTCGGTCAGATAACCATGCCGATCCAGCAACTGCCGGTAGGCGATGCGCACGCTGGCCGAATCATCGACGAACAAAACCCGCACGCCGTCGGCGATCAGATGCGGCAATGCCAATTCCGGCGAGGGTGCGCCGACCATGCCGGCCATCGCTTCGGCCGCGGCCGCGCCCGCTTCTTCGGCCAGTGCCGGTTCCACCACCGGCATGACCTGGCGGACCAGGGCGGGGATGCGGGCAAACTGCGTCCATGGCAGAAAGTGGGTCTCGGCACGCTGGCCGAGCAGTTGCTCGACCACCGGCAACTTGTCCAGGCCAAGCACCAGCAACGGAATCCGTGCCTGGCGTGGATTGCGCAGGAAGATCAGCAGTTCCTCGAAGTCGCGCGAGCTGCGCGGCGGCGAACCGGTGATGATGAACTGGTAGCTCTGCCCCATATCGGCGACGCGCTGCAGATGGTCGAGCGCATCGGCGAAACTGTGCAGTTCTTCCCAGCTACCGACCTGCGCTGCCTGCAGCGTGCGTTGCAGCAGGTGATTGAGAGTGGTCGAACGTTCAACGACAAGAATGCCTGGCACAAATCCTCGCTTGGCAATACCGATTGCGGATCAAATCACCGGCTGCAGGCCAGCACCGTGGGGCGGATTCTGCCCAGCCTCTGGGCGAGCTGGCAAGCCTACGCCGATTCGGGGGGGGGGGGAATGGGCGTCGGATTGGGTTTTGGGTTTCCTGATTAGCCCCGAATCTCAGCCAGGGAACCCAAGGACCGTTCGTGCTGAGCGTAGCTCGCGCAGCGGGCGAAGTCGAAGTACCTCTCGGGACCCTTCGACTTCGCGCCTACGGCGCTACGCTCAGGGCGAACGGGTATGGATAGCTGAGGTTTGTCGAAGTACCTCTCGGGACCCTTCGACTTCGCGCCTACGGCGCTACGCTCAGGGCGAACGGGTATGGATAGCTGAGGTTTGAGGCTAATCAGGTTGGGTTTTGGGTTTTAGGTTTTAGGTTTTCGGTTTTAGGTTTTCCGTTTTCCGTGTTCAGCCTTCCCTCCCCGCCCCGACTCCCGACTCCCGACCTAGGCCAGATGTCGCGCCTGGCGACTGGGGGTCGCCTTGGCAGCGCGGCGTGGCGCCGGCTTCGGCAGCACCGAATCGGCCGCTTCG
>JBGSKT010000671.1:0-4051 GCA_041741075.1 Lysobacterales bacterium | reverse complement strand
CTCGCCGTGCTCGGCGCGATCGCCGCCAGGCTCGGCCGCGCCGGCATGGTCCGTGGTGCCGTCCGGGTCAGTTTCTGGGGAGCCTTGGCCATGGTCTGCACCAGCTTGGTGGGCAAGTGGTTCGGTGCCGTGATTTGAGCTTCCGCGATGAACTGGATTCTCACCAAGTACGCCATCACCGCCGCCCTGGTGGTGCTGATTTCCGAGGTCGCCAAGCGCAGCGACCGCCTGGGCGGGTTGATCGCCGCTCTGCCGCTGGTCACCGTACTGACCCTGATCTGGCTGCACATCGAACAGCAGCCGACCGCCCGGATCGCCAACCATGCCTGGTACACGTTCTGGTACGTGCTGCCGACCCTGCCGATGTTCCTGCTGTTTCCGGCCCTGCTGACGCGGATCGGATTTTGGCCCAGCCTGCTCGCCTGCGTGGTGGTGACTGCGGTTTGCTTCGCCCTGTTCGCGCTCGGTCTGCGCCGTTTCGGGGTGATGCTTTGGTAGGCTGGCGGCGACCTCGGACTTGATCCGGGGGAACAGCAGCGAGTCCTTTTCAATAGGGCTACGGTGCTGGGGTTCGCTACGCTCACCGCCAGCCTACGCACCGGTTGACCGTGGTCAAGGCGGCGCGGGCGCTGGCCGCTAGGCTCTGCAGCGACGGCCGCCACCCGCTGTGGCCGAGGTGGTGACGCCATGAACGAACGCATTCAGGCTTGGCGATGCATCGGCTGCGGCCGCATCGAGGCACCGCAACCCGCCTCGGTGTATGCCAGGACCGCAAGGTGGATCTGGTTCCGGCCGAATCCTACGACCGCTTGTGGCAGCTGGCTCAGGCGATGGAAGCGCTGCTGCAACTGCTTGCGCACAGTACCCCGCGCGATGGGCAGTGGGAGACTTCGTATCGCTCGTTGCAGGCGCGCGCCCGCGATCTGCTGGTCTGACCAACGGGATCGCCGGGTGCCGGCCGGCGGGCCGCTGGAAAAAAGCCGCCCGCAGCTCCAGGCTGCGGGCTCTGGTGACTGCCGATGGCCGGTTCAGTTGAAGTCGTGCGCGATGCGGGCGAACCAGGCGGCGCCGTTGAGGCCGAACTGCACGCTCTCGAAGACGTGGCCGTTGTCGGTCTCGTCCGGATTTTGTCGGCTCGGGAACTTGTCGAAGATATTGGTGCCGCCCACGGTCAGCCGGGTGTTGTCGGTGAAGGCGTAGCTCAGGCTCAGATCTGCCGAGAGTCGGGCGTCGTAGTGTTGGTTCGGCACCGGCGGACCGGAGAAAGTGCCCAGCGTCTGCGAACCGAAGTAGATGAACTTCAGGCTCGGGCTCCACTTGCCGGTCTGGTAATCGAACGACAGGATCGCCTTGGAATCCGGCGCGCCCTCTTCGATGAAGCGGCGCTCGCGGTCCTCAAGCAGGCTGTCTTCGCGGCCAATCAAACTGGCCGGGGTATGCACGCCGGTGATCTCGGTGTCGCTCACGTTGACCGTGAACAGGCTGCGCAGATTGCCGCCGCCAAGCTCGGTGTTGTGCGACACGGTCAGGTCGATGCCCTGGGTGCGGGTATCGACCGAGTTGACGAAGAACTGCGCCTCGCCAACCCCAAGATTGGCGAGGATGTCGCCGATGCTCGGATCGTCGGTATTGAAGCGGCCGGACAGCACGATGCGGTCGTCGATCTCGATGCGGTAGGCGTCCAGGGTCAGGGTTAGATTGTCCTGCGCCGACCAGGTAAAACCAAGCGTATAGCTGGTCGAAGTCTCTTCCTTGAGCTTGGGGATGCCGGCGGCATTGGCCACGGTGCCGCCGTTCGGGGCGAGCAGCACGTCGACCGGAACGCCGCTGATGAAGTCGGTGAAGGTCGAGGAGAACAGGCGTTGCTGCAGGGACGGCGCGCGGAAACCGCTCGACACCGAGCCGCGCAGTAACAGCGCATCGGTGGCGTGGAAGGCGAGCGCAAGTTTGCCGTCCAGGGTCGAACCGAAGTCGCTGAAATCTTCGTAACGCACCGCCGCGTCGGTGGTCAGGCGGTCGCTGAGGTCGGTTTCGACATCGACATAGCCGGCGTAGCTGTGGCGACCGGTATTGGTTTCGTCGCCCGGCTGGAAGCCCGGGAAGCCCTGGCTGCCGGCGTTGCCGCCGCCAGCGCCGTCGGCGTCGATGAACGAACCCGGCTCGCCAGCCTTGATCTCATACTGTTCGTGGCGGAACTCGGCGCCGAAGGCCACGTTCATGCCGTGCGCGATGTCGTCGAAGAAACGGCTGAAGTCGAGGTTGGTGGTCAATTGCTCGAACGAGAAACCGCCGGCGTTGAACTTGTTCGGACTGAGCCCGAGCCCGCCGTTTTGCAAGTCCAGGTTGGCGATCGAGGCGTTCAGGGTATTGCTGATGTTGTAGAACAGCTCGTTGTAGCCATAGGTCGCCGACAAGTCAGTGTGCCAGGCGCCGAGATAGCCCGAGCCGCCCAGAATGTAGAAACGGTCGCGCGAATCGCCGTTGATGAACGGCACGAAGCCGTTCGGGAACATCGCCCCCGAATTGCGCGAGGGAATATCGTCGGAACCGACGCCGCCGCGCGCGAAGGCTGCCGACGAGGCGATGCGGACCTGGTTGGAGCCGGTGAAATACAACTCGGCCTGTTCGCCCAGTGGCAGCCGCCCGTTCAGGAAAATCGTGTTGTTGTCGATCTTGCTGTCGCCGATCGTGCGCGGGTTGTCGGCCGGCTCGGAGCGGTCCGAACGGCCACGTTTCGAGCCCTCGGCGGTGATCGAAAAATTGCCGCCATCGCCCAGGCCGAAGCCGCAATAGCCGCCGAGTTGCTTGTTCTCGCCGTCGCCGCGGGTGTACTCGCCATAACCGGCCACGGCCTGGCAGCCAAGATCGTTGCGCAGGTTGAAGTTCATCACTCCGGCGATCGCATCGGAGCCGTACTGGGCGGCGGCGCCGTCGCGCAGCACTTCCACCCGGTCGACCGCGAGCAGCGGAATGGTATTGAGATCGGTGCCGGTGTTACCGCGGTTGCGCGCGCCGAACAGGTTGACCAGGGCGGTGGTGTGGTGGCGCTTGCCATTGACCAGGACCAGGGTCTGGTCGGAACCGAGGCCGCGCAGGGCCGCCGAATCGACCAGGTCAGCGCCGTCGGCACCGGTCTGGCGGGTGGAATTGAACGAGGGCACCAGGTACTGCAGCGACTGCGCCATATCGAACTGGGCGCCGCGCGTGGCGCTGTCATTGAGCGGAATCACATCGACCGGCACCACCGTGGTCGCATCACTGCGATCCACACGGCGCGATCCGACTACGGAAATGGTGTCGAGCTCCTTGGCCTCGCCGGTTGCGCTGTCGGCGCTGGTGGGCTCGGCTGGTGCCGGCTCGGCCGGCGCCGGCTCGGCCTGCGCCGAGGCGATCAGCAAGGTGGCCACCGACAGTCCGCAACAACCGAGCAGGGCAACACGAATGGCGCGGGACAGCAAGGATCTGGGCATGGCAGGCTCCGGGTTTGGGTGCGTGCGGAGCGTACCGCTTTAACCAAAAATTTACTATGGTCGGGAGGGTATGGCGGGGCCCATCGGCGTCGGGAGCCGGGGATGGTGGGCGCCGGGATGGTGCCCGCAGAGCTTGTGGGAGCGACGGAACGTCGCGACGGTCGCTTCGATAGCCGAGTCGCGACCTGCCTCCGCTCCCCAAATCCCCGATTGCCAAACGCCGTCGTCCCGGCGAACGCCGGGACCCAGTGCTTTTGATCGCGCTGCCCAATCAGCACTGGGCCACTGCTGGCGCCGGGGCGACAGCTTTCGGTCCGCTGGCTTACTTCCCGTCTTGGTCGAGTGTCTTTCGGACTGGCGCGTAGCTCTGGCGGTGTTCCGGGCAGGGTCCGAGGCGGGCGAGGGCGGCCAGGTGTTCGCAGGTGGGGTAGCCCTTGTGTTTGGCGAAGCCGTAGCCGGGAAAGCTCTGGTCGAGGGTCTGCATGTGCCGGTCGCGGGCGACCTTGGCGAGGATGCTGGCGGCGCTGATCGCGGGTTCCAGGGCGTCGCCGCCGACGATCGCGCGCGCCTCGCAACAAAGC
>JBGSKT010000670.1:0-3415 GCA_041741075.1 Lysobacterales bacterium | reverse complement strand
ACGGCATCGGCAAACTGCGAGGCCAGCCCGGCCACGGCCGCTGGATGGCGCTGGCCGAACGCCTGCGTATCGCCGACCCGGCAGTGATCGATCTGTGGGAACGCCGCTACCAGCAGTTGCGCGCCGACCCCAGGCGCCGGGCCTGGTCCGAACAGGCACTAAAGGGCAATTTCCTCGGCGACCTGCAGATCGATTACCTGAGCGATCCGCACATGCTGCTGACTTGCGAACACTTGCAAGCACTGGAGACGGTGCTGCGCGGTTCCGGTATCCCCTGCCGGGCACTGGCCGAAGGCGCCATCGCCTGCGACGCCAGTCTGCAGCCGGCCCGCATCCGCAAGCACTTCCTGCTCGCCGATTGCGTCGAATGGGTGGTGGACCAGCCCTCGCCGCACCAGAAAGAATCGGTCAGCGCCCTGGTCTGCCAGCACTGTCATTCGCGCATTGAATCCGGACACGGCCCGGCTTTTCCGGATCGGAAGACCGACGACAGATGACCGACGATAGTACCGCCAGGGCAGTAGCGGGAGCGCTCCTGCGCAGCTTCAACCCATGCAGTACACGTTGAGCTTGTTGCCGTCCAGATCGCGGAAATAACCGGCGTAGAAACCATCGCTACGCGGCCCGGCCGGCCCCGCGTCCTGGCCACCCAGGGCGATCGCCCGCTGATACACGCGATCGACCTGGTCGCGGCTGTCGACGACCAGCGCCACCATCACCCCGTTGCCGACCGTGGCCGGCTCGCCATCGAAAGGTTTGAGCAAACCGATGCCGGGTGAATGGGGTGCAACCTGCCAGGCAATCCCGCGTTCGAACTCCATGAAACGCTTGCCGCCGATCTCGGCCAGCAGCGCGTCATAAAACGCTGCCGCACGCGGCAGATCATTGGTGCCAAAGGTGACGTAGCCGATCATTCAGGAGCTCCCGCTGCACGGATGGGGTGGCCAGCATAGAGCGGCGGCGGGGCCGCGCCAAGCATCCGGTCGGCACCGCGATCCAGCGTTTGCGCAGCTTCAGTCTGGTGAATGCGGTTCGGCAGGCGCCGCCCCGTCAGGCGTCGGCGGTGCCGCGGCGGCACGCTTCTTCTCGGCCTTGGCCGCCTGCTTCTTCTTCTTTTCCAACTCGCGCTGGCGTTTGTCGAACTGGTAGTTGGGCTTCATTCCGGGGTTCCTGGCTGGGCGGGTGGTGCTGACCATAGCAAAGCCGGGCGGAGTTTGCCGGTCTGCGGGGAGTCAGACGGCGGGAATCGGGGGCCCTCCGTCGCCCCGGCGCAAGCCGGGGTCCAGTGCTCAACTGTTCCGCCGCATTCAGCACTGGGCTGGGCCCCGGCGTTCGCCGGGGCGACGGTGTGCCCCGACTCTCGACTCTCGACTCCCGACTGAAGCCGCCCGCCCGCCCATTCAAAGCATCGGCAGCTTCAGGCCCTGTTCGCGGGCGCAGTCGATTGCGGCCTGGTAGCCGGCGTCGGCATGGCGCATGACGCCGGTGCCGGGGTCGTTCCACAACACCCGCGCGATGCGGCGGTCGGCGGCCTCACTGCCGTCGCAGACGATGACCACGCCGCTGTGCTGGCTGAAGCCCATGCCGACGCCTCCGCCATGATGGATGCTGACCCAGGTCGCGCCACTCGCGGTGTTCAACAGCGCATTCAGCAGCGGCCAGTCGGAGACCGCGTCGCTGCCATCCTGCATGGCCTCGGTCTCGCGGTTGGGGCTGGCCACCGAGCCGGAATCCAGATGGTCGCGACCGATCACGATCGGCGCCTTCAGCTCGCCCGAGCGCACCATCGCATTGAACGCCAGGCCGAGGCGATGGCGTTCGCCCAGACCCACCCAGCAGATCCGCGCCGGCAGACCCTGAAACGCGATGCGGCTATTGGCCATGTCGAGCCAGCGATGCAGCGCCGGGTTATCCGGGATCAGTTCCTTCACCTTGGCATCGGTCCTGGCAATGTCTTCGGGATCGCCGCTCAACGCCACCCAACGAAACGGGCCGATGCCGCGACAGAACAGCGGCCGCACGTAGGCCGGCACGAAGCCGGGGAAGTCGAAGGCGTTCTGGCAGCCGACATCGAATGCCATCTGTCGGAGGTTGTTGCCGTAATCGAAGGTCGGCACACCCAAGCGCTGGAACGCAAGCATCGCCTCGACGTGCACGCGCATCGATTGCTTGGCGGCATCACGCACGCGCTCGGGGTTGGCGCTCTGTTCGGCGAACCATTGCTCCAGCGACCAGCCGATCGGCAGGTAGCCGTGCACCGGATCGTGCGCGGAGGTTTGATCGGTAACCGCATCCGGGCGCACGCCGCGGCGCAGCAGTTCGGGCAGCAACTCGGCGGCATTGCCAAGCAGCGCGATGGAGCGCGCTTCGCCAGTCGCTGTGTAACGGGCGATGCGGGCGAGCGCGTCGTCGAGATCGCTGGCCTGTTCGTCGACGTAGCGGGTGCGCAGGCGCATGTCGATGCGACTTTGCTGGCATTCGACGTTGAGGCTGCACGCGCCGGCGAGGCTCGCCGCCAGCGGTTGCGCGCCACCCATCCCGCCGAGGCCGGCGGTGAGTATCCACTTGCCACTGAGATCGCCGCCGTAATGCTGGCGGCCCATTTCCACGAAGGTCTCGTAGGTACCCTGCACGATGCCCTGCGAGCCGATATAGATCCACGAGCCGGCGGTCATCTGGCCGTACATCATCAGGCCCTTCTTATCGAGTTCGTTGAAGTGCTCCCAGGTCGCCCAGTGCGGCACCAGATTGGAATTGGCGATCAGCACGCGTGGCGCGTCGGCGTGGGTTTTGAACACGCCGACCGGCTTGCCGGACTGCACCAGCAGGGTTTCGTCATCGCCAAGTTCGCGCAAGCTGGCGAGAATCGCGTCGTAGCACGCCCAATCGCGCGCGGCGCGGCCAATGCCGCCATAGACCACCAGCTCGGCCGGATTCTCGGCGACTTCCGGGTCGAGGTTGTTCTGGATCATCCGGAACGCGGCTTCGGTCAACCAGCTTTTGCAGCTCAGCTCCGTGCCGCGCGGCGCGCGGATCCGGCGGGATGGGTCGCGGCGGGAAGGTTGGGTCATGGTGTGCTCCGGTGGATGCCGCGATTATAGGTGAGCGCCCGACATCGGCGCCCGATCGCGGGCCGGCGACGCGTTCGAACATCCATGTCCGAAAACGGCCAGTCGTGGTCGTCGATGCGGCCTATGATGCGCGCATGTCCTGGTTGCCGCTGCCATCGCCGGAAATCTGCGATCGCGCCCGCGAAGCGCGGGACGCGCGTTTCGATGGGCTGTTCTTCACCGCGGTCACCAGCACCGGCATCTATTGCCGGCCGGTGTGCCCGGCGCCAGCGCCGAAACGCCGCAATATCCGCTATTTCGCCAGCGCGGCGGCGGCGGCCGCAGCGGGCTTCCGGCCTTGCTTG
>JBGSKT010000669.1:0-3279 GCA_041741075.1 Lysobacterales bacterium | reverse complement strand
GAGCGCGATCGGATCGATCCGCAACTGCCCGGCCGGCAGGATGGTGGGCGCGGCGCTGGATGCATAGGGATGCAAGCTGAGCGGCAGGCCGAGCCGCGTGGCGGCGTCGGCCAGCAGCTCCGGGTCGGCGATAACGATCAGCTCGGCTTCGAATTGCTGCTGGGCGATCTGCACCAGCAGCTCGGGGCCGATGCCGGCGGGCTCGCCGGCGGTGAGCGCAATACGCGGAATACTCATGGTGTCAACGCCGTCTACTGGAATCGGGCCGCGAGCAGCGGCCGGCCCGCGGCCCGGCGCCGGCGGCCGCTTCAGGATTTCGGCAGGTGATTTTCGACGTAGGCCTCGGCCCGCATCTGGCGCAAGAAGTTGTCGTATTCCTCTTCTGCCTTGCGCCGGAAAATCGCCTCGCGGGCCTGGTCGCGCACGTATTGTTCACTGCGGTCGGTCTGGCGCACGCCTTCGCGCTTCATGATGTGCCAGCCGAGATCGGTGCGAAATGGTTCGGAGATTTCGCCATCCTTGAGCCCGGCGACCACCTTGTCGACCACCTGGCCGAACTGGCCCGGGCTGAACCAGCCCAGGTCGCCGCCCAGGTTGGCGGTGCTCGGGTCCTCGGAATTGATCTTGGCCAGCTCGCCAAAATCGGCGCCCTCGACGGCGATTTCGCGCAGTTTGGTGATGCGCTCGCGACACTGTGGGTCGGATTGCAGTTCGTTTGGCTGGATCAGGATGTGCAGGGCATGGTATTCGGTGACCATTTTCGGGCCGGTGTCGGCGCGCTGGTCAACCAGCTTGAGGATGTGAAAACCGTTCGGGCCACGCAGCGGTTGGGCGACGTCGCCGACCTTCATTCCGGCGACCAGATCGGCGAATGCAGTCGGAACTTCCTCATAGCGGCGCCAGCCCAGATCGCCACCTTCCAGCGCCTGCTGGCCGGAGGAATACTTGATCGCGGCCTGGGCGAAGGACAGGCCCGTGCGAATTTCGTCGACCACCTGTTCGGATTTGGCGCGCGCCTTTTCGACGTCTTCCGGAGAAGCGCCATCGGGCAGGCCGATCAGGATGTGCGACAGCCGCACCTCGCCTGATTTGAGACTGTCGCTGGCGAGCAGGATGTCGATCTCGGAATCGGTAATCTGTACCCGCGACTGCGCGAAGCGCTGGCGGAAGCGTTGCACGGTGATTTCGTCGCGCATGGTCTTGCGGAATTCTTCCAGGCTGAAACCATCCTGTTCCAGCGAGGCGCGCAACTGTTCCAGGCTGAGTTGATTCTGCGCAGCGACGCGGTCGACCGAGGCGTCGACTTCGCCGTCGCTGACCTTGATGCCGGTTGAAGATGCACGCTCGACCTGGATCCGGGTCAGGATCAAGCGGTCCAGCACCTGCCGCTCGACCAGCAGGCGCGGCGGCGGACTGCCCGAAGCCTGCGACTGGGCCAGGATGGCTTCGACCGAGCGATCCAGTTCGCTCTGCAAGATCACATCCTCGTCGACCACCGCGACCACACGGTCGAGGGTGTCCAGACCCACCGGCTGGGCGTGGGCACGGCGGCAATCCACAGCCGAAGCGGCGAGCAGGGCGAAAAACAGGCCAGCAGACAGACGGAACGGGTGATTCATGCGGTGGCAAATCCGGAGTGTGGAGCGATCGGCAAATCTAAGCAGACCATCGGTGAACATGGCCGGAACCAGGAGCGGATCAGCGGTAACCGAGAATAGCACGACGCAGGAAATCGCCGGTGTTGGTGCCGATCCGGGTCAGGCCTTTCAGGTCGAATTCCAGCGTGAAGCCGTTGGTCAGATCGCCTTCGAGGTTGCGCACGAAGCGGCGCACGACGAAGCGCACGGCGAAACAGCAGCCGTCGTATTCGATGCCGCCGAAGGCCTCCAGCAACTGGTGGTCGCGCAAGCTCTGGTTGTGCCGAAACACCAGCCGCCAGCGGTCGTTCAGCGGCACCGCGGCGGTGACATCGGTCTGCTCGAGCAGACCGCGCCGGTAGCGGTAGGCGGCGTTGACCACGCCGTTCCCGGCGAAACGATATTGGGCGCCGAGCGAACTCAGGGTGAGTTGATCGATGCCCGGATCGTACTGCTGGCTCGCGGTGGCGCTCCAATGATCGCTCAGTGCCAAGCCGAATTCACCGACGTACGCCGAGCCGGTTCCCGAACGCGGAGGCGCCCCGGGCAGGGTCACCTCGGGGTCGTCGAAATAGCGAATCTGGCCCACCCCGAAGCGCATGCGCTCCTTGCCCAGATCGTCCAGCATGCGCGAGGATACGGTCAGCGCGACCTGGTTGGCGTCGCTCTGGCGGTCGGCCCCGGAGAAGGTGTTTTCGCGGAACAACTGGGCAAAACTGAAGGTCAGGTCCTGGGTGTCGAATACCGGTAGATCGTCCTGGTTGCGAAACGGCGCGTATAGAAAAAATGCGCGCGGCTCCAAGGTCTGGGTCCAGCCATGCGTGCCGAAATTGCGATCGAACAGCAGGCCGGCGTCGAAACTGGCGATCGGCAGATTGCGGTCGCGGCTCTGGTCGGTCGGGGTGTCGAGGTTATAGAAAGTGCTGCGATAGGACAGCCGCGGGCGCAAAAACCAGCTCGCGCCTTCAATCGGCCAGCCCACCCAGGGGCGCAGATCGACGCGCTGGCCCTCGACAAAACCGTTCTTGCTGAACTCGACGTACTCACCATCGAGCCCGGCCACCGGTCCGCGCAGATTGCTGGTCGCGACCGAGCCGAACAGGCGCGGCAGCCGGTCGTAAGGCTGGGAACCAGGGGAGAAGCGTGGATCGGTGATCTGCACCTGATCGGCGCCGAAACTCAGCGACCAGTTGCGACCGCGGCCGTTCAAGTACAGCGACGAGGGCAGCAGGCTGGTCGATACCGAGCTCAGCGAATTGCCGAAGTCCTCGAAATAGCGATCATCGGACACGTCGCGCACACTGGCGTTCATGCTCCAGTGGTCGCTGAATCGCTGGCGGTGCTGGAAATCGATCCGGTAACGGGTGTTGGGAACGTCGTTCTCGCGGTCGCTGTCGTCGGGCAGGATATCGCCGTCGAACGTGCCGTTGTACATGCGATCCAGATAGCGGAATTCGCCGCCGAGCACCGGGCCACGTCCGGTCAGCAGGCGCGGGGTCAGGGTGGCGTCGTAGTTCGGCGCCAAGTTCAGATAGACCGGTAGCGACAGATCCAGCCCGGAGTTGCCCGAGTTGCTGATCCCCGGTGGTAATACGCCGGTCTGGCGCTTGTCATCGAGCGGGAAACTCATCACCGGCAGATA
>JBGSKT010000668.1:0-4624 GCA_041741075.1 Lysobacterales bacterium | reverse complement strand
GAGCAACACGGTCAGCGGCGTCAGATCTTTGAACTCCACCTCACGCAGCGCGCGGAAGTTGCTGACCTTGAGCGACTCGATGCGCGCCGGTGTACGTGGTTTTTCACTGGCCGGTTTCATGCGGCGGTCTCCAGGGTTCGTGCGGCGTCCTTCACCCGCACTTTAGCCGATAGCAGTTTAGGCAGGACGTAATCGTGCTCGCCGGCGCCGTCGATCTCGACGCCTCGCTTGGTCGTATCGCCGACCGCGCCGAAGTAGTCGGCGGCGACATCCTCGACGAGCTGCTCGGTGGGTGAGGACATCGTCATGCCGCGAGCACCTCTCGCACCTGCTCGCGCTGGCTCCATGCGACCGGATGCACGTCGTAGTTCCTCAGCGCATCAACGACCGACGACGACACTGCTTGCTCTGAGTCGTTCAGCAGTGCATAGGCCCGCGAATCATGGGACCGGACTTCCTTGGTGTCGATCCAGGAGAAGGCCACTGCCTGCGCCGTATCCTTGCTCGGACGATTGATGGTATGCACGATACGTTCAGGCTGTTGCTTCGATTTCGGGATCACGAAGTCGAACAGGTGGTCATAGCCAGTCTTGCCCGTGAACTTGACCTTCGGCGTGTATCGGATGTCGTGCACATCGAGCCACGCCACAACGTCCTCGTAGAACAGGCTCGCCACCATCGGCACAGCCAGATAGAACATGTCGTTTACGGCCAGCATCGACTGCACGAGGTTGTGCTTGCGCAGCGCGAAGTTGTCAGGCGAAGCGTGGACCTGGAGCGCGTTGCCCTCGATCTGCACGCCGAAGCCGTTTAGGGTCATTTTCAGCAGGTCTTGACGCTTGCGGCTTTCGAGCTTGCAACCGCTCTGTTCCAGATCGTCGATCGTGTACCCGTCGTCGGTCAGAACGAAGCCGCCGTTCGCCTGCTTCGCGTAGATCTGGATGTAGTCGTTATGCCGGTCCAGGTACGGCGTGGTGATCTCGACCCATTGATCGAACTGGCGCAGGACGGACTTGTCCTTGAGCCATGCGTGGTAGGCGTCCATCAACCGCTGGATGTCTTGAATCATGTGAACAACCCCCGTTCGATGTGCGGCGGCTGCGTGATGTTGCAGAACCGCAGGAAGTCTTCCAGCGTCGCCCACACGTCGCCGATATTGCTAAACCGATCAGCCGGTACCGCCACAGCCCACTTGTCGCCGAATCCCTCACGGTAGACGTGCAGATGCGGTGCGGGAACCTCCTCGTCGTCCGGGTTGCGGTGGGGAGCGCCGCCCAGATCGAGCCGAACCAGCACCACTACCTGTCGTCCGCGGTTCTGCATCTTGACCTTCAGCAGGTCGATGCGTCCACGGCTCAGGTCGAGCATGAATTGTTCCCGCTTGTCGGTGGATTGAAGCGGAAGCACGAGCGACTGGCCGCCCATCGGGAAGTCGCTTCGATCCTCGGTGGCTCGGTGCTTCTCCATCGCGATCAAAGCGTCGGCCTCCGCCTGCGTGAGATTCATGTCAGCCATGGGCGGCCTCCACTCGGACCTGGCCACCCAGCAACTTGGGCAGCAGGTAGTCGCGCATCGCAGCGAGTTGTTCGTTCTCCTTGACGCACGCCGTCAGCAGATCAAAGAGCGAACCTGCCGTTTGCTGATAGGCAGCGATCACATCATCGGTCGGAAGCACCACCGGCAATGGGCGGAAGTTCTTCTTGCTGATCTCGGGGAAGGTCGTCCCGCTCGCGTGGGCTTTGATCGCATCCATTGAAGTGAACGCCCAGTTAAGGATGTAGGTCGGAGGCAGCGGGCCGTCGCACACCATCGCAATGAAGCCCTGATTGATCGCGGTCGGCACGCCAGCGATCGCCAGGTAACCGACTGGGGCTCGTGATGACATCAGAACCGTGCCAATGGGCAGAACCCCGGAGCTGATTGAGTTGACTCCCGCGTCGGTGATGCGGCGCTCGGTGTCCAGCAACACCGGATGCGAGAGGCGCGACATGTCCTTGGGGGTTGCCCAGCAGTGCTCGCCACCGTCCCAGTACTCCGGATTCTTCGTGCTCGGCGTGCCGCCGCCCTTCGCCGTGACGACATCGCCAATCGCCTTCACCTCCCACCCCTCCGGCACGGGGCCGATGGCGGAATCGACGAAGCGGGTGGGCAGCGCGTCGAAGACGGGCTGGGGCATGGAGGGGAAGGTGGTCGCGCCGGTGGCCTTGGCCTTGACCGGCTCGAAGTCCACGAACCACGCCCGGAAGATCGCTCGCGCCAGCTGCTCCAGCGCCCGCGCCGTCCCCCGGTTCTGCTCGATCTTGTCGTCGAGCGCGCTGAGGATGGCGGCGATGGCGCGTTGTTCGTATTCTGGTGGAAGCTGGAGTTGCATCGCGTGCAATACGTCAGTCTGAAGCCGGCCAGTTCCATGAGATGCTTGGTCTACCGCCGCAAGCAAGTTCGGCTTGTGTGCGAGAAGCCAGTAGGCGATGAATCGTGTGTCGGCGCCATTGGTTCCACGAATGGCCTTCACATCCTGGTTGAAGGTCATCGGCCGCACGGCGATCCCAATCGGGACGTCATTGTGCAGTGTCATTCCCCGCACTAGCATTAGGATGTCGCCAGGCGCTACCAGCCGCGCACCGTCTGCGATGGCCGCCTCTGTCACCCGATCCTCAGAGTCGTCCAGATAGAAGTTCTTAATAGACTTCGCGGACACCCATGGAATCGTGCCACCCCAGAAGTCCAAATTGCTCTTGGACGGCGTCCCGCCTGACATCCACGAGGTGACTTCGCGGAGGGTTACTGTCTCCCACCCAAACGGCTTCCCATGCCGCCGAATATGCGCTTCCAACTTAGGCTCCAGCTGATCGTCGCGCAGCAGCAGATCGACCTTGTAGGGGAGATCGGAGTCTTCAAGCTCGGTGGCGATCCGGGTCAGCGTCGGAGAATCCAGATCAGGGCCTTCGAGGGCCAGGTCGATGTCTGATCCGCGACCGAAGGTGCTCATGGCGCGGGAGCCGAACAAGGTGACCCGGCGCACCTCGGGGTAACGCGCAAGCACGTCGCGGATGATGTCTCGATCCCGGCGGGTGAGCCCGTCCGGGCCGATGGCCTGCTCACGAATGGGCTGATCGCGTTGGGTCACGCCTCCCGCTCCTGGTCCCGCTTTTCCTGGAGCTTGGCCAGGATATGCGTCAACAATGGCAGATAGTCGGCGCGGATGCGTTCGACCGCGCGCCGCGCCATGGCTTCGCTGTAGTGGTGGGCGAGTTCATTGCGAAAGGCGATGGTGCCCAGTGCGGTGTCGATGTCGTCCACGAAGCCGGCGCTGTACGCCTCGCGCCACACGGCCCGCGGCGTCTTGGCGTCGATGCCTTCGACATAGAGCAAGTCCTTGAGCGTATTCCACGCCAGCTCCTGGCTGAAGACAAAGAACTGGATGACGCCGCCCATCTCCAGCTCCGAATAGCTGTCGCGTTGGCAGGCGTCGCTGAGCTTGGCCAGAGCGGTTTCAAAATGCTCCAGGCGCTGCAGCCAGCGGATAGTGTCGTTGTTGCTCATCGGGATACCTCGGTTCGCGCGCGGGTCAGGATGTTGCGCTCGCTGGACTGGAGGATGGCGTCGCGGTGGTCGATGGCGCGGGCAACTTCGCGGTTGCCTTCGCGTTGAACTATCCGGAAACTCCGGATAGTTGCCCCTTGTTCCCGCTCACCCTCGCCAAAGCATTCGTCCAACGCCGCCAGCAGCCGCGGGTTTCCCCCCATGCAAGGCGCGCTGGCACCCGACTTTGCCTCGAATTGAGCAAGCGTGCTCACAGCGGTTCCGTTCCTTCGTTGAGGATGGCCAGATACTGCCGGTAGGCGAAGACACGCTCGCGTTTGCGGCCGGTGATTTCAGCGACGATGCCCAGTTTCTCCAGGGCCTGCACGGCGCGCGATACGGTGGGATAGCTGGCGCCGGTGCGCTTCGCTAAATCGTTCAGCGTGGCCAGGGGCCTTGCGCGCAGGGCGTTGAACATGCGCAGCGCATTGGCGGCGGCACGGCCCAGGCTTTGCACTTTGGCGGCGTCGTCACGGAACAGGGCCAGCAAACGGTAGGCGGTGTCTACCGCCTGCCCCGCGGTCTGCGTCACGCCTTCCAGGAAGAAGTCGAGCCAGGTTTCCCAGGCGCCCGTTCGCCGCACCGCATCGAGCAGCCGATAGTATTCGTCGCGGTGCTGCTTGAAGTAGAGCGAGAGGTATAAAAGCGGCTGGCGCAGCATGCCGGCATCGAACAGCATCAGCGCGATCAGGAGCCGTCCGACGCGGCCGTTGCCGTCGAGGAACGGGTGGATGGTCTCGAATTGGACATGGGCGAGGGCTGCGCGTACCAGCGATGGCAGGCCGTCATCTTTGGCGTGGAAGAAGCGCTCGAGCGAGGCCATGCACGGTTCAAGCTCCTGCGGCGGTGGCGGGACAAACTGCGCGGTGCCCGGGCGCGTGCCGCCGATCCAGTTCTGGCTGCGGCGAAACTCGCCCGGCTGCTTGTCGGCCCCACGTCCACGCGCCAGGAGCTTTTGGTGAACTTCACGCAGCAGGCGATTCGACAGCGGAAAGCCGTCCCGCAGCCGCGCCATGCCATGTTCCAGCGCCGCAACGTAGTT
>JBGSKT010000667.1:0-3817 GCA_041741075.1 Lysobacterales bacterium | reverse complement strand
GGCGACAACGTGCGCGGCGCCGACCTGGTGGTCACCGCTGTCCACGACGGCCGCGAAGCCGCGGCCAGCATCGTTCGTCTGCTCGGCTGAGCACCGCGCTGCCCGCGTAATCGGGCCGAGCATTGACTTGTGCCCTGGTTCTGTATACTATTTTATACACGGTGGAGCCGTTACACGGTGGAGCGATGACCGACGACAAGGAAATCCGCTGGGTGGGCTCCGCCTATGACGACTTGTTGGCGTTCCCGGACGAGCCGCGCCGCTCGGCGGGTTTCCAGTTGGGCAAGGTTCAAGCTGGGTTGGACCCGGATGACTGGAAGCCCTTTGATGATGTCGGGGCGGGCACCAGGGAAATCCGCATTCGGGAAAGTAGCGGCATCTATCGGTTGCTGTACGTCGCCAAGTTTGAAGAAGCAGTGTATGTCCTGCATTGCTTCCAGAAGAAGACGCCGGCGACCAGCACGCAGGACAAGGACATTGCCACGGGGCGCTACCGCGCCGTGGTCAACGCGAGAAGGGCACAGCAATGAAAATCGACACTGAAATCCGCCATGTAACCAAACCGGGAGCCAACCTGTTCCTGGAACTGGGCTTCGCGCCCGCTGAAGCCAGGCGTTTGCAAGCGGCCTCCCGCAAGCAGATCAACGATACCCGCTTGCTGAAGCAGCAGTTGATGGAGGAACTGTCCACCTGGATTGCCGAGCACCACTTGAAGCAGGCCGAGGCCGCCGAGATTCTGATGGTCTCGCGCCCACGCGTGTCCGACATGGTGAACAAAAAAACCGCCAAGTTCACCATCGACACCCTGGTGGAAATGCTCAGCCGCATCGGCAAGCCGGTCAAGCTGGCTATCGGTTGATGCGCCGTGGCTGTAGGAGCGACGGGCACGTCGCGACCGGCAATCGATGCGACCGTCGCGACGTGCCGTCGCTCCTACAAAAGCATGCAACCCCGCTGCGGTAGGAGCGACGTGTAGGTCGCGACCGGTTATCGAGGGGACAGTCGCGACCTACCGTCGCTCCTACAAAAGCACGCGACCCCGATGTTGGGTAGCTCTGGCGCGGTACTCCACCCGGTCTACCCGCGACGATTCGCCCGGGTTACGCTGCCGATCTTTGGCGAGGCTCGCGTGGACAACGCGATGACCGGAACCGTCCATCGCCGCCACCCAGCGGCCGATGGAATCCTTGGCGTTCTTGGCGTCTTGGCGAGAGCACTTTCCTTCTCTGCACCCACACAATTTTGCTGACGAACCACCCCGGGTATCTTGTATGTGGAAATTATCGCGCGGCCTGCTGGCCCTGTGTCTTTCGGCTTCGCTGTGGCAGGCGGCCAGCGCCGAGCCGTGGACCGTAGCGACCGACCCCGACCCGCAGCCGACCGGGATTTTCGTGCCCGAGCTGTTCTCCGAATTCGCCGCCGGCGGTTACTGGGCGTCGGGTGTGGTGGGGAACCAGGAAGTGCACACGAGTGCCCTGATCCGTTTCGATGCGGACGGGCGTCAGCAGGCGCGGTCATTCACCAGTGCCAACAGCAGCATTCAAGTCCCGCTCAAACGCCTGGCCGATGGTGGCGTGTTGTACGCCGCCACGGGGAGGACCGATGCCAGATTTGACCTCAACGTGCCGCTTTGCCGGATCGTTCGCCTGCACGCGGACGACCGGACCGCGTGGCAGACCGTGCTCGACGGCAGCGCTTGCCTTGGTCTGGACATCGATGCGGCCGGCGGGATCTGGGTCGCCACCGGCATCAACACGGTGCTGCGCATAACACAGGTGGTACGTTTGCACGACGATGGCAGTGTCGCGACCCGGATCGGGTTCGACGACCCATTGGATAGCTTGGTTCAGATGCGTGCGGATCCAGCCGCAGCCGGCGTGTTGGTGGCCGGGCATCGCCGCGACGCTGCCAATCCGCAAGCGGCGCGTGCGCGCATCCAGCACCTGCGCGCGGACGGCAGTACCGCTTGGCTGTGGCAGTCCAGCACATCGGCGACGGCGAGCAGTGTGGTGCAACTCCAAGTGTCTGCCAGCACCGGCATCCTCGCCCTCGGCAGCCGGTTTGTGCCGGGCCCAGCGGATAGGCGGGAAAAGGACTGGCTGGCTGCGGGTCTGAGCCTCGGTGGCGTGCCGCGCTTCGAGAAAAAAATCAGTTTCGACAAGGCGTCGACCATCGTTGGCAGCAGCGCGCCGGATGCGGCCGGCCTGTGGCTGGTGCTGCAACAGGGGGGCAGCGGCAGTGACGGCGCGAACGACGGGCAGGTGTCCGTGGTGCGGCTGTCGGCCAGTGGCAAGCTGGCCGGTAGTGACACGATCAGCGGCGCTCGGTCCACTTCGTACTGCGGTGTTGTGAGCGCACCTTGCGCTCTGGCCCTGCGTCGCGACGGCGGCCTGTGGTTGCTGGTCTACGACGAGGGCTCCAACCAGGGCCACAGCATCGTCGGCGTCGACGACAAGGGGCGCGAGCGCGCGCGGCTTGCCGTCTCCTCGCAACGCGGCTTCGCTCTGCTGCCGGATGACCGCGCCTTGGGGGTTACCGGTTTTGCTTTCCCGGGCCCGATCAGTGCCCAACGCATCGGTTTCGGCCAGCCGGCCGAGCCGTGGTCGCAGTTGAGCGTGCCCGGACGGGCGCTGGCCCCTCCGGTCGAGGCGGTGGCAAGCGACGGCGCGGTCGCGCAATGGCTCGCGTTGCCCGGCTCGAATGGGCGTTCGACCGCGTCCGAGGTGACGTTCCGCAGCGACGACTCAGCGCCGGTTTCGTGGCGGATCGAGTTCGCCTCCGCCCGCGATATCCAGTTGAGCGTTTCCAGCAGCATGGTGTGCCTGGCAGGCTGGGGCAGCGACGCGAGTACCGTCCACTACATGCTGGAATGCCGCCGGCGCGCAGACGGCAGCCTGCTCTGGCAGGACACGCGGCCAACGACGCCGAGCCGGACGATCGACAGGTTCCAGGCCATCGCGGCGCTGGAGGATGGGCGCGCGGTAGCGATCAGTAGCGAGTACGGCAGTGTGCAGCAGTGGGTGATCGGCGAGAATGGCGAAGTTCTGTTCGAACAATCGCTGCCCCTGCTCGGTTCAGCCCAGCAGGAACTGCAGATCAATCGCGTGACCTTTAATGCCCATGGTGATGCCCTGCTCGCCGGCTTTGATCGCACGCGACACGGTGGCAGTCTGCTGCGCCTGGATCACGATGGCCAGGAACGTTTCCGGACTGCGTTTGAGGGTGTTTTCATCACCTATGGCGACATCACCCAGGATCGACTCGCTTTTGCTGGCGATGGTGGCGCGGTCATGTACGGCAGTGTGACCACGCGCTATTCGGCGAGCGGCGAGAAGCTGTGGGAGCTGACTCCCGACCGACCGGTCGTCGATCTGGTCGTCGACGGCGACACGATCGTGTTCAGTATGCGCTCGGGCGAAGGCCTGTTTTCAATGAATCCGGGCGACTGGGAAGTTGTGGCCTTGGATAGCACGAGCGGCGGCGAGCGCTGGCGGCGTCCGCTCGACGCTCCGTTCAAGTGGTCGGCCGGGATCGCCTTGCTCGCACCGCAACGCTTGGCGGTGTTGCAGACCGAAATCAATCATCTGCGCTATCGTGAACTGGATGTCGCCTCCGGCACGCTGCTGCGCGAACAGACAGATGACTGCGGCGGCGAAGTTTGCGAGTGCAGGTCGGCGGGTTTCTGTGGGCAGTCGGTCGCTCCGCCGCTACCATTGCAATCGCTCGACGGGCGGCTGCGGGCGCGGCTCCGTACCCTACAGGCAGGGATCGGCCCGGGATCGAGCGTGCTGACGCTGGCCGATGCCGGCCAGGATCC
>JBGSKT010000666.1:0-4137 GCA_041741075.1 Lysobacterales bacterium | reverse complement strand
CGGCGGCGGCGGCCTGGCTCGCGGCCTGCGGTGGTTGCCGCGATCGTCAGGGACACTGGCGACTGACCCGCTTCGCTCCGGGGCGGCCGGAGGCGTCGCCGGATTGGCAGGCCTGCATCGACGCCTGCGCCATCGCGCTGGGCATCCCCGACGACTACGCCTATCGCCATCGCCTGCGCCCGGTACCCGAACCGGAGCGGCTGCACTATGCCGGCCGCGACTACCTGGCCCGTTCCCTGTGGCTGACCCACGACAGCGCACGGGCCTGGGCCGCGATGCGCGCCGCTGCCGCCAGCGCCGATGTGGTGCTGGAGGCGGTATCGGGATTTCGCAGTATTGCCTATCAGGCTGGGATCTTCCGGCGCAAAGGCGAACGCGGCCTCGGCGTCGAGGAGATACTGCGGGTCAACACCGCGCCCGGCTACAGCGAACACCACAGCGGCCGCGCGCTCGATATCGGCACCCCCGGAACGCCGCCGGCCGAAGAATCCTTCGAACAGACCCCGGCCTTTGCCTGGCTCAAGCGCCACGCCGGCCAGTTCGGATTCCACATGAGCTATCCGCGCGACAACCCGCACGGGGTGATCTACGAACCCTGGCATTGGTGCCTTTCACAGGACTGAGAACTGAGTACGAGACGTCGTCCCGGCGGTTTTTAACAGCGGAGCTGGTCAAGCCGGGACCCAGTGGTTGGCGCTGTCGCAACGTTGGGACTGGGCCCCGGCCTACGCCGGGGCGACGGCTTTCTGTCGTCCGTCTTCCGTCTTCCGTTCCCCGATCAGCGCACGCCGTGCATTTTGCGACGAATCAGCGGGGCGGCGAGGAAGGCGAGCGCCGCGCAGCCCAGGCCGACCCAGAACAGCAGCCAGAACAGGTGTGCGTACTTGGCCGCGGCTTCGCCGACATCCATCACCGTGCCTTCCGGAATATCGATCGCGGCCAGCTTGCCGAACTGCGCCGCCAGCACTTCGGAAAAAGCCGTGGCCAGAAACCAGGTGCCCATCATCAGGCTGGTCACCCGCGCCACCGACAACTGGGTGACCGCCGACAGGCCGACCGGGGACAGGCACATCTCGCCGATTTCCAGCACGAAGTAAGCCCCGACCAGCCACCACACGCTGACCAGTCCGCCGCTCGCCCCGGCCTGTTGCGCGGCAATCGCCAACGGCAGAAAGCTCAGGCCCGCAAACAGCAGGCCGTAAGCGCTCTTGACCGGTTTGGACGGATTGGCCCCGAGTCGGTCCAGCCAGCCCCAGAGCATGGTGAACAGCGGCGCCAGCAAGACCAGGAACAGGGCGCCGAGGAAGGTCAGCGAACTCGCGTTCTGCGGCAGCACCAGAAGATCGCGCACCAGCAGCACCAGCATCAGCAGGAAGGCGCCGCCGAATACCAGCCGCGGTGTGGCCGACTGCGGCCGGCGATCGGACAGGGTAGCGGCCAGCATGAACGACAGCGGCGCGAGCAGCAGGGAAACGATCGACCAGGGCGCGTGCGCGGCGAATTCCGCCAGATTGCCGAACCAGCTTGCGCCCCACACTGGACTCACGTCGGAACGCACGAAGGCCGGGAACAGGTCCTTGGTCAGCAGGCGCTCGGTAAAGGTGACCCAACTGCCATAGGTCTGCTCGTACAGGGTGAAGAACACCAGGGCCATGAAGATCAGGGTCATCAGGGCCAGCATGCGGTCGCGTTCGACTTTGTTGCACTGGCTGAGAATGAACCACAAAAACCAGACCAGCACCGCCAACATCACCACGATCATCAGCGCCAGCGCCAGCGAGACGTGTTCACCCAGCGAAAACGCGTGGTTGGCCACCGCCCACATCAGCCAGGCGACCGGCAGCAGGCCGAGCACGGCGCCGAGATAGATGCCGTGCTCGCGCGACAGGCCGATCCGCGTGCGCGCCTTGAGCCGGGCCAGGTCCGGCGCCTCGGCGTGGCCACGCAGATATTTCTGGCCCCACAGGAACAGGCTGAGCCCGAGCAGCATGCCGATGCCGGCGGCGCCGAAACCGTATTGCCAGCCCAGCGCCTTGCCCAGATAGCCGCAGACCAGCGACGCGAACAGCGCACCCAGGTTGATGCCGGCGTAGAACAGCGAAAAGCCGGAATCGCGGCGCGGATCGTCTTCGGCATAGAGCTTACCGACGATCACCGAAATATTCGGCTTGAGAAAGCCGACGCCCATGATGATCAAAGACAGCGACAGATAGAACACCTGCAGCGCCGCCTGGTCGCGCACCACCACGCCATCGATGGTCTGCGCAGCAGCGCCCTCGAAGGCCATGCCGAAGTGCCCGAGCACCAGCAGGATGCCGCCGAAAATGACTGCGCGGCGGGTGCCCAGATAGCGATCGGCGAGCAGGCCGCCGATCACCGGGATGCAGTAGACCAGTCCGCCGTAGGCACCGATCACGTCATAGCCGATGCTGTCGCTGAAGCGGTGGTGCTCGATCAGGAATAAAAGCAGCAGCGCCTTCATCCCGTAAAACGAGAACCGCTCCCACATCTCGGTGAAGAAACACACGAACACGCCCTTGGGGTGGCCGAGAAAATGGTCGTTGACGGCAACGGCAGTGGTCATCGGCGATCCGGTGGCAGCAAAGCGTCGGAGTATAGCGAGGCATCGGGTCCGGACGACCGACGGACTTACGGACGTTCGTAGGGCGGATAAGCGCAGCGCATCCACCATTCCCGCTCCGACCGCAAACACGACCGGGGACAGACCATCGACAGCGCTGGGCCCCGGCGTTCGCCGGGGCGACGGCGGCATTCGGATAAGCGCCGCGCATCCGCCACCCGGCAGTACAAGACGATGCCCCACCGCCTGAGCAAGCCCTCGGCAAGACCGGGGTTACACTGCCGGTTCAAATGCAATTACGGAGCGAGCCATGGGTCTGGACCGGGTGGAAAGCGGGCGCGATGTGCCGCGCGATGTCAATGTGATCATCGAGATTCCGATGAACTCGGAACCGGTGAAATACGAAGTGGACAAACACTCCGGCGCGATCTTCGTCGACCGCGTGCTGACCACGCCGATGCACTACCCGTGCAATTATGGCTATATCCCACACACCCTGTCCGGCGATGGCGACCCGGCCGACGTGCTGGTGGTGATGCCGGTGCCGCTGATCCCGGGCTCGGTGATCCGGGTGCGGCCGATCGGCCAGCTCAACATGGTCGATGAAGCCGGCGAGGACACCAAGATCATCGCGGTGCCGGTCAGCAAGGTGTTCGCCGCCTACGACGACATCCACTCGATCGACGATCTGCCGGTCCTTACCCGGGACCGTATCGCGCATTTCTTCACGCACTACAAGGACCTGGAACCGGGCAAGTGGGTCAAACTCGATGGCTGGAGCGGGCGCGAGGCCGCCGAGGCCGAGATCCTGCGTTCGGTCGAGCGCTATCTGGTGGCACCCGACAAACCGAATTTCTGACCCGGCTGGACTAAGGCGGGCCAGCCATGGGCCCCATGGCAGCGGCCGGCAGCACGGTTTTCCGCTATATTCTGCGCCCGCTGCAGTGATCGACGGGATGGGCTGTCTGCACCATCGGCGAGCGGCCGGGCGCGAGCCCTGACCCACCCAGCAGTACCAAGGAGCATTCAGGATGAACATGGTCGCACCGGGAACCAGCACGGTCGGCACCAACCATCGGCGGCGCGCGGTCTATACCGCACTCGGCGAGGTATTCAAGGAACCCGCCCGCGTCGACGACGCCTTCCACTTCTGCGAAGAGTTCTGCCACAGCGAACCCAAGTTCCTGGTCAATCGCTTCCTTATGCGGGCCGAGCAGAAGGCCAAGATCGATGAGCACGAGCGCCAGGCCCTGGCCAAGGCCATGTACCTGGCCTTTTCCAAACCCTACGACGCCCTGTCGCGCTATCCCGACCGGCTGGTGATCGAGACTGCGGTGGCCCCGGTCAAAGTGGCCGCGGCCGTAGCGCCCGCTGCTGCCCCGGCAAAACCCCAGACGGCGGCGCTGGCAGGCAAGGTGAATAGCCGACCGGCCGGCGCCGGAGGCTTCGAACCAGTCGCCGCACACCGGGTGTTCCAGACGGTGATGGCGCACCTGATCAATCGCATGTACCACGCCTATGGCCGGCGCCCGGCGCGGATCGGGCTGGCGCTGGCG
>JBGSKT010000665.1:0-3029 GCA_041741075.1 Lysobacterales bacterium | reverse complement strand
TGGTCGCGATCATGCTCGGCATCCAGGATCGCGCCCTGCGCGCGCGCCGCTTCCAGCCCTGGCTGCGCGGCATTCCGCCACTGACCCAGGTCGAGGCGCTGCTGTTCCAGTTGATCGGGATCGGCTTCGCCCTGCTCTGCTTCACCCTGCTGACCGGGGTGATGTTCGTACACGACCTGTTTGCCCAGCACCTGGTCCACAAGACCGTGTTGGCGATCGCCGCCTGGCTGGTGTTCGGCGTGTTGCTGATCGGGCGCTGGCGCTTCGGCTGGCGCGGCCGCCGGGCGATCCGGCTGGTGTTGCTCGGCGTGGTGCTGCTGCTGCTCGCCTATCTCGGCAGCAAGTTCGTGCTGGAACTGGTTCTGCACCGGCCGCTGTAGCCCGGACCGGCGGGCGCGAACGTACCCGGACTAGGCCTCCGAGTACGCCACCCTGAGTCCGAGGTGCCTGGTAAACGGCTCAAAGTCCCTATCCGCATGCAAGAGGGCGTATCCCGCGCGAATGCACTTGGTCGCAATAATCGTGTCAACCGTCTTGCGCACCGTGAATCCAAGAGACTGAAGCTTCCTGAAGTTCTTCGCCGCCTGCACAGCGATCTCCTGTCCACCGAGTTCGACGAACTCGAACGTATCGAGCGTTTTCCGCGCCTGATTGAATTCATTCTCGGAACGGAATCCTTGCAACACTTCGACCATGATGAGGTCGCCAACGGCGATTCGCTCCTCCGCGAACAGTGCGTCCAGGCGGTCAACCTGGGGCGTGTCGTAGCCTCGAAAAAAGTCGATCCAAACGCTCGAGTCAACCAGGATCACTTGTCGGTCCTCATGGCCTCAAGGTCACCTTCCCAGTGGAGCTTGCCCCTCATCTTCCGCACTTCCACCTGCCTGCCCAACTGCACCAGAGTCCGCAGGCCGCGTTCCACGACTTCACGCTTGGTCTTCACGCCGGTGTACCGAAGCGCTTCCTTCATGAGCTTGTCGTCAATTTCGATGTTGGTTCTCACTTTGTGTATCCCTTATCTACTTGGTACACATCTTACCCCGGCTACGCGACCAAGGGCGAACCCAGAGGCGAACCCGGGACACCGCCGAACCTAGGGTCCCCACGCATCCGAATTTTCCGACGAGGCTGGGAAACCCATGTTCCCGAAGTGAAAAGTGGGTGTCCCGGTTGATGCTCGCGGTTGATTCAAAAGTGGGTGTCCCGGTTGATTCCCCGGTTGATTCCCTCCCGGTTGATTCCCGGCCGGTGTAGTCGGTGTATCCCGGTCAACTACCCGGTTCGCGATGATTGCAGTAACCTTGATCACCCTGCCAATGCCGAGGTGCTCATGGCCGACACCGAAGAACACCGCTCGTTCACCCGGATTCCGTTCGATGCCGAGGCCAGACTGTACTCGGTGGGTGCCGCCTGGGACACCGAGCTGATCGACATTTCCCTGTCCGGCGTGCTGTGCAGCCGACCGGTCAGTTGGGAGGCCCGGCCCGGCAAGGGCTACCGCCTCGACCTGCGCCTGCCCGGCGGGATCCGCATCAGCATGAATGCCACCGCCACCAACAGCAGCCCGCAGCGCATCGGTTTTCGCTGGAGCAAGATCGACTTCGACAGCTTCGTACACCTGAAGCGCCTGATCGAACTCAATCTGGGCGATCCCGAGCAACTGGGCCGCGAGTTGTCCAGCCTGGACAATGCGGCCAACGCGCACGGCTGATCCGCGATCACTGCCACCGACCTGCGCCGGCGCGTCGCGCGCGTCGCGTCGCGTCGAACCGTGCGCGCGATTCGCTATGATCGTGGTTTGTCCCAGCAAGGATCGACTCCGATGAACCCCGAAGCCGCCACCGCCCTTGCACCTGCCCCCGCCTTCGAGATCAATTTTTCGCGTGGATTCGAGGGCTGGCTGCGCGATGCCGGGGTGAGTATCGGCTGCACGACGTATCAGGCCGGCAAGGTGTTCCTGTTCGGCTCCGGCGCCAGCGGGGTGGCGATCGCCGAGCGCACTTTTGCCCGCTGCATGGGGCTCGCCGCCGGCATCGACCGCTTCTATCTGGCCAGCCTGTATCAGCTGTGGCGGTTCAACAACATGCTCGGGCCGGGCGAGGATTACCAGGGCTACGACCGCCTGTTCGTGCCCCAGGTCGGCTGGACTACGGGCGATGTCGATGTACACGACATCGGCATCGACCGCGACGGCCAGCCGGTGTTCGTCAACACCCTGTTCAGTTGCCTGGCGCGGCCGTCGCAGCAGGCGAGCTTCGAGGTGATCTGGAAGCCGCCGTTCATCAGCAAGCTGGCCGCCGAGGACCGCTGCCATTTGAACGGGCTGGCCATGGTCGAGGGCGCGCCGGTATATGTGACCCTGATCAGCCAGGCCGACGCTGCCGAGGGCTGGCGCGAACACCGCGCCAGCGGCGGTCTGGTCATGGATATCCGCAACAACGAAATCGTCTGCAGCGGCTTGTCGATGCCGCACTCGCCACGCTGGTACCGAGGCAAGCTGTGGCTGCTCAATTCCGGCAATGGCGAATTCGGCACGGTCGATCTGGCCAGTGGCCGATTCGATCCGGTCTGCGTGGTGCCGGGCTACGCGCGCGGCCTGGCGTTCGTCGGCGACTACGCCCTGGTCGGCCTGTCGCGGGCGCGCAATCGTTCGTTCAGCGGACTCGGACTCGACCAGCAACTGGCCACGCGCAAGGTCGAGGCGCGTTGCGGTATCGCGGTGATCGATCTGCGCAGCGGCGACCAGGTACACAGCGTGCGCTTCGAGGGCGTGGTCGAGGAGCTCTACGACGTGGCGGTGATCCCGGCGGCGCGGCGGCCGATGCTGCTCGGCTTCAAGTCCGACGAGATCAAGCGGATGATCCGGCCGGGGTGAGATTGGTGTTCGGTGTTCGGTGTTCGGTGTTCGGTTCCCTAGCCCCAATCACTGATCGCGGCAGGCCTCGATCGCTTCGGCCAGGCGGTTGACGGCGACCAGTTCGACGCCGGCCGGGGCGCGCTTGGGGGCGTTGGCGCGCGGCAGGATGATG
>JBGSKT010000664.1:0-7989 GCA_041741075.1 Lysobacterales bacterium | reverse complement strand
GGCGCAGCTCCAGGCAGTCCGGGCACGGACCGCCCGCGATACCCTGGCTCCGCCCTACGTGGTTGGCGGAGAGTTCGAGAACTTCGCCGGCAGCGGCACCCTGCGCGGCGCGGACTCCGCCGAAACCACCTTGCGCATCAGCCGCGTCATCGAGCTGGGCGGCAAGCGTGCTGCCCGCGAGGCGCTGGGCGAGGCCCAGGTTGGTCAGCAGGCGCAGCGGGTGCAGCAGATCCGCATCGATATCGCCAGCCGAACCACTGCCCGGTTCATCGTGGTCCTCGCCGATCAGCAGCGGCTGGACTTCGCCCGCGAACGGGTGTCCCAAGCCGAGCGCACGCGGCGCGAGGTCGCGGCCTGGGTACAGGCGGCGCGCAACCCCGAGACCGACCTGCATGCTGCCGAGCTGGCGGTGGCCGAAGCCAGGCTGGAGTTCGAGCACGCTGAGCGCGAGCTCGATAGCGCCCGCATGACTTTGGCGGCCACCTGGGGCGCCTCCACCCCTGATTTTGAAAGCGTCGAAGGTGATTTGCAGGCACTGCCAGCGGTGGATGATTTCGCGTCGCTCGCGGCAAGACTACCGGGGACACCGGAGCAGATGGCCAACCGCCTGGAGGCCGAATCCGTGGCTGCCCGCCGCCGCGTTGGCGAATCCAGTCGCTCGCCCGATGTAAACCTCAGCCTCGGCGTACGCCGGATCGAAGGCCTGGATGACCAAGGCCTGGTGATGTCGGTGTCGGTGCCGCTGGGCAGCCGCTCGCGTGCGGCCTATTCAATCGCCGAAGCCGACGCCGAGCTGGCCGTCTTGGAGGCGCGCCGGGAGGCCGATCGGCTGGAAAGCCACCAGGTCCTGTTCGAGAAGGTCCAGGAACTGCGCCAGGCGCGCACTGAAACAGAGGCGCTGCGCGACTCCATGCTCCCCACCGCGGAGAAGGCAGTTGCGCAAACCCGCCGCGGATTCGCGGCCGGGCGCTTCTCGTTCTACTCGTTGGCCCAGGCTCAGGCCACTTTGTTCCGACTCCGCGAACGCGCCGTAGACGCCGCGACCCGCTACCACTTGCTGCTGGTCGAGGTTGAACGCCTGACCGCGAATGCCCAGGACTCCACGCCATGACACGACTACTCATCCTGATACTCACCCTGCTGCTGGCCGCCTGCGGTGCCGACACCGGGAATAACGCCACCGAGGGTGGCCATCCTGCACCTGCCGAGGGCGACTTCGAGCGTGGCCCGCACAACGGCCGTTTGCTGCGGGAGGGCGACTTCGCACTTGAGATATCCATTTTCGAGGACGGGGTGCCGCCGCAATACCGCCTTTATGCCTACCAGGGCGAAAAGCCCGTTGATCCGGGCGCAGTAGCGGCCAGCATCGAGCTGCATCGCCTCGACGGCGAGGTCAATCGTTTCGCTTTTTCCGCGTACGGCGACCATCTTGGCAGTCCGGATACGGTGATGGAGCCGCACTCGTTCGACGTCGAGGTGGCGGCCAGCTACGGCGGCCGCGATTTGGCGTGGGCATTCGCCTCTTACGAGGGTCGCACTACGATTCCTGCGGCCGTGGGCAAGGACGCCGGCGTCGTGGTCGAGCCGGCCGGCCCCGCCATGATTCGGGACGTGGTGTCTTTGCTGGGCACGGTGGCGATCGATGGCAACCGCCAAGCCAGTGTTCGCGCCCGGTTCCCCGGCATCGTCCGGTCGGTATCCGCGCAGATTGGCCAGCACGTACGGGCTGGACAGGTGCTCGCCACGGTCGAGGGCAACGAGAGCATGCGCTCCTATTCGGTGACGGCTCCATTTGACGGCATCGTGCTCGCTCGCAACACCAACGTCGGCGACGTCGCCGGCGACGCAGCG
The DNA here is from genome assembly GCA_041741075.1 of Lysobacterales bacterium. GTDB lineage: Bacteria > Pseudomonadota > Gammaproteobacteria > Xanthomonadales > Ahniellaceae > 0-14-3-00-62-12. Next base: position 6,138 of record JBGSKT010000664.1, on the reverse strand, counting down.
CTGTTCGAGTTCGCCGACCTGTCGCGGGTTTGGGTCGAGCTTCGCGCCATTGGTAGTGACGCCGACAAACTGGCGCCAGGGCAGGCCGTGCGCCTGCGCATGGCCACCGGCGACACGGCTGCCGAGTCGACGATCGAGGCCATCCTGCCTATCGCCACCAGCGGCCAGGGCGTGATCGCCCGCGTGGTGGTGCCAAATGAAGACGGCCGCTGGCGACCGGGCATGACCGTCACCGCTGAAGTGACGGTGTCCGCCCGCGAGGTGGCGCTGGCGGTGAAGGAATCCGGCCTTCAGGCCTTCCGTGACTTCACCGTGGTCTTCGCGCAGTTCGATGACACCTACGAGGTGCGCATGCTCGACCTGGGCGACCGCGATGGCGACTACGCCGAAGTGCTGGGCGGCCTGAAGCCGGGGACACATTACGTGTCCGGCAACAGCTTCTTGATCCGTGCGGACATCGAAAAATCCGGCGCCAGCCACGACCACTAAGGAGCACGACATGCTTGAACGCATCATTCGCGCGTCCATCGCGCATCGTTGGCTGGTGCTGCTCCTTGTACTGGCCTTGTCCGTACTAGGCTTCTGGAACTATGGCCGCCTGTCTATCGACGCCGTTCCGGATATCACCAACGTCCAAGTCCAGATCAATACCGAAGCCCCGGGCTATTCGCCGCTGGAGGCCGAACAGCGCATCACCTTCCCGGTCGAGACGGCGCTGGCCGGCCTCGCCCGACTCGACTACACCCGATCGATCTCTCGCTACGGCCTGTCACAAGTGACCGTCGTGTTCGATGACGGCACCGACATCTACTTCGCCCGCCAGCAGGTGGCCGAACGCCTGCAGCAGGCGGCCTCACAGCTGCCGCCGGGCATCGAGCCTTCCCTGGGCCCGGTGGCCACGGGCCTGGGCGAAATCTTCATGTACACGGTGGAAGCCGAGGACGGCGCCACCATGGCCGATGGCCGGCCATGGACACCGACCGAACTGCGCACTCTGCAAGACTGGGTGGTGCGGCCGCAGCTGCGGCACCTGGAGGGCGTGACCGAAGTCAATACGATTGGCGGTTTCACCCGACAGATCCATGTCACGCCGGACCCGATAAAGCTCGTCGCCTACGGCCTGACGATGCGCGACGTGCTTGATGCCGTGGCGCGCAACAACGCCAACGTCGGCGCCGGCTACATCGAGCGCGGCGGCGAGCAGTACCTGATACGTGTGCCGGGGCAGGTCGGCAGCCTGGATGAACTGCGGCGGATCGTCGTCACCATCCGCGACGGCCTGCCGCTCGAGCTTGGCGATGTCGCCATGGTCGGTGATGGACACGAACTGCGCACGGGTGCCGCCACCAAGGACGGCAAGGAAGTCGTATTGGGCACCACCTTCATGCTGATCGGCGAAAACAGCCGCGCAGTCGCGCGGCGCACGGCTGCCAAGCTCGGCGAGATCAACAAGAGCCTGCCGGCGGGCGTGCGAACCCACGCGGTGTACGACCGCACCGACCTGGTGGACCGGACCATCGATACGGTACGCACCAACCTGTTCGAGGGTGCGGTGCTGGTGATCGTGGTGTTGCTCCTGTTACTGGGCAACCTGCGGGCGGCGCTGATCACCGCGGCGGTCATTCCGCTGACCATGTTGTTCACCATCACCGGCATGGTGCAGAACAAGGTATCGGCCAACCTGATGAGTCTGGGCGCGTTGGACTTCGGCCTGATCGTCGACGGCGCGGTGATCATCGTCGAGAACTGCCTGCGCCACTTCGGCGAACGCCAGCATGTGCTCGGCCGCCTGTTGACCCGCGACGAGCGTTTCGAGCTGGCGGCGAGTGCCAGCGCCGAGGTGATCAAGCCCAGTCTGTTCGGGCTGTTCATCATCATGGCGGTCTACCTGCCGATCTTCGCGCTGTCGGGTGTAGAAGGGAAAATGTTCCATCCGATGGCCTTCACCGTGGTGATCGCGCTGACGGGGGCGATGGCGCTTTCGCTCACCTTCGTGCCGGCGGCCGTGGCGCAGTACGTCACCGGCAAAGTGGCAGAGAAGGAGACGCAAGTCATGCGTAGCGCCAGCCGTGCATACGGGCCGCTGCTGGAGCGCGCATTGGCCTGGCGCACCGCCGTGGTGGCGGGCGCCGCCTTGCTTGTGGTCGCCTCCGGCTTGCTTGCCTCGCGACTAGGAACGGAGTTCATCCCCAGTTTGGACGAGGGCGACATCGCCCTGCACGCGCTGCGTATCCCGGGCACCAGCCTGAGCCAGGCCATCGCCATGCAGGGCCAGTTGGAAGCGCGCATCAAGCAGTTCCCGGAAGTCGAGGAGGTCGTCGGCAAGATCGGCACGGCCGAGGTGGCCACCGATCCCATGCCGCCGTCTGTGGCCGACACCTTCATCATGCTCAAGGACCGCGAGGACTGGCCAGACCCACGAAAGCCGCGCGCCCAGTTCATCTCTGAGCTTGAGGCGGCGGTGTGGGCCATCCCCGGCAACAACTACGAGTTCACCCAGCCGGTGCAGATGCGCATGAACGAGCTGATCGCCGGCGTCCGCGCCGAAGTGGCGATCAAGCTCTACGGCGACGACCTCGGGGAACTGGCTCGGGTTGGCGAGCGAATCGAGAGCATTGCCCAAGGCATTCGCGGGGCCGCCGATGTCAAACTCGAACAAACCACCGGGCTACCTCTGATGAGCGTCACGCCTGACCGTGCCGCGCTGGCGCGGCACGGCGTGTCGGTGGCGGCGCTGCAGCAGGCGGTGTCGATTGCCATGGGCGGCGCGACCGCCGGGCAATGGTTCGAGGGAGATCGGCGCTTTGACATCGTAGTCCGCCTGCCGGAGGCGCTGCGCCAGGACCCTAAGGCGCTGGCCGCTTTGCCAGTGTCGGTGCCGACCGCGGCCGGAGGCGGTTACGTGCCGCTGGCGCAGCTGGCCCGCATCGAGGTTGCCCCCGGTCCGAACCAAGTCAGTCGCGAGAACGGCAAGCGCCGCGTGGTGGTGACCAGCAACGTGCGCGGCCGCGACTTGGGCTCCTTCGTCGAGGAACTGCGTGGCCGCATCGCCACCGACGTCGAGTTGCCGGAAGGCTACTGGGTGGATTACGGCGGCACCTTCGAACAGCTGATCTCGGCCAGCCAGCGCCTGTCGGTGGTGGTGCCAGTGGTACTGGCGATGATCTTCGGCCTGCTATTCATGGCATTTGGGTCGGGCAAGGACGCAGCAATCGTATTCAGCGGCGTACCGCTGGCCCTGACCGGCGGCGTGCTGGCGCTGTGGCTGCGCGACATCCCATTCTCGATCTCGGCGGGCGTGGGCTTCATCGCCCTCTCGGGCGTGGCGGTGCTCAATGGCCTGGTCATGATCAGTTTCATTCGTACGCTGCGTGAGCAGGGTGATCCACTGCACGAGGCAGTCATCGATGGCGCAGTTATCCGCCTGCGTCCGGTGCTGATGACCGCGCTGGTGGCCAGCTTGGGCTTTCTGCCGATGGCGATCAACGTCGGCGCCGGCGCGGAGGTTCAACGACCGCTGGCTACCGTGGTGATCGGAGGCATCGTGTCTTCGACGCTGCTGACCTTGCTGGTGTTGCCGGCGCTGTACCGGTTGGTTCACCGCCGTAACGACACGAAGCGGGTGGCAGGCGCATGAGTAAGGGATAGTTGAACCGACTGCTGGAGGTTGCCTTGGCGTCCGAATTGCAACGCTCCGCCACCCTCCGGTGACTGGCCATGCTGTTCCTGATGTTCTTGCCCCTGGTCGGCTGGGCGCATTGTGTTGCCGACCGTCGGGTCACGATGTTCGCCGCCGGGGCAATGGTGATCACCCTTGCCTACACCGCCGTCGCCTGGGTTGCACGCGACGTAGCCGTGGATGGGTGGTTGCGCCCGCCGGGGTTGCCCTGGGCATGGCCTACGCCGGACTGGTTACGTCGGGCGGCCGCCTGCTCCGTCGCGCGGGGTCGGCGTGCCTCGCAGCTGTGGCCGTCGACCGAGTGACCGTACGCGCCTTCCGACGCTGCTCGCTGAATGCCTTTGGCCCGAGATACGGAGATCCGCTCTTGGCCGACAGCGGACGCTGGGTCTGAACCTGATCGATGATGGGAACGGTGTTCTAAACCATTTCACTCCCCGGGTCATTGACCGCGACGAACGTCGCCATAAGCCTCCAGCGCCCGCTGCCCTGACCGCCCCAGATCCACCATCGGCGCCGGATAGCCGCTGCGTTCGAGCAGTGCCGCATCTCTCCACGGCTCATGCAGCAAGTGCAGCGGCGCGTCGGCCGGTTCCGGCAACCCGCGCCGCAGGTGTTGCCATCGGGGTCGAAGCGTTTTGAATAGCTGAACCTGTTTCCGGTGCTGACCCGGACCAAAGCAACAGCCCGCCGGGGCGGGCGGGCCTATCCACGCTGCAAACGACAGCGTAGTCAGGCGAATTTGCGCAGGTCACCGGCGAGCGATTCGTTCTGCTCGATTTCAGCCTTCTTGCGCTTCGCGTCCATGGCGCGCTCGTCCAGGATGGTGGAGATTTCGCCCGTAGCCCAGCGCTGCAACAGGTCACGGATCATGGGCTGATATCCGACGCCTCGGTAGTCGGCAATCTCCTTGAGCACACTCACCAGGTCTTTGGGCAACCGGATGGAGATCGGCTGCATGTTCAGGCCTGCTGCTTGCGTAATCGCTGCCGTTTCTTCGGGCGATGCGGCGCGCGCGCTGGCCCGGTTCAGGCCCAGCTCGCCACGCTCCCAGTTCTCTGCGCTTCCCGGGATAGGGTTGCCCATGATTTCATTCCTCCGATGGCCAGCATGACGGCAGCCCTGCCAACTGGCGGTGAAGTTCGAGATGTTTGCCGCTGCCGGGCTCGAAGGCGGTCTTGATGACAATGTCGCCACCCCGGCGGATGAAACAAACCTTCAGCATCCGGTTTCGATTCGTAGGCGCCATGAACCACCATGTCGGTGGGTCGGTTTGGTGCGCTTCCCGGGTATCTTCAAAGTACATTGCCTCTCCATTGGCAAAGCACTCCATCACCTCCTAGTGAGTGACCTTGTGCCTGTCACGAAGCTTGGCGATGACCTCGGGGTCAAGATGAAAGCCCATAACTACCCTGCCTCCCTGCTGGGCTTTTAGTTGTACATACATCACGTTTCAGCATCAATGATGACCTGACTTTTTGTGTATATACGTCGTTTCCGGTTGGGCAGCAAGGATTCGCAGGCTGGCCGATGGCCAGGGGAAGTTTCCAGCGCATGGCGGCGGGTTCACTTGCCAACGTAATCCGCGCAATGCAACAAAACCCGAGCGCGCTTCTTGGCTGCTTCAGCAGCCTTGTCTGACTTCAGCATAAGCCTCCAGCGCCCGCTGCCGCGACTGCCCAAGATCCACCATTGGCGCCGGATAGCCGCTGCGTTCGAGCAGTGCGGCGTCCTTCCACGGTTCATGCAGCAAGCTCAGCGGTGCGTCGGCCAGCTCCGGCAACCAGCGGCGCAGGTAGTGGCCTTCCGGGTCGAAGCGTTTGGCTTGGGTGACCGGGTTGAACACGCGGAAATACGGGGCGGCGTCGGCGCCGCAGCCGGCCACCCATTGCCAGCCCATCGTGTTGTTGGCAAGGTCGGCATCGACCAGGGTGTCCCAGAACCAGCGGGCACCGTGCTGCCAGTGCTGGCGCAGGTTCTTGGTGAGAAAGCTGCCGACGATCATGCGCACACGGTTGTGCATCCAGCCGGTATGCCACAGCTCGCGCATGCCGGCGTCGACCAGCGGGATGCCGGTGCGGCCGTGTTGCCAGCGTTCCAGCGCGGCCTGATCGGCGGGCGCCCACGCAAACGTGTTGAAGCGCGGATTGAAGTTTTCCGTTGGCGTGTGCGGGAAGTGATACAGCAGGTGATGGGCGAATTCGCGCCAGCCCAGTTCGCGCAGATAGGGCTCGATGTCGGGGCGCCGTTTGGCATCGATCGCGCCGGCGCGACGATCGAGCGCGAAATGAATCTGCCGCGGCGAGATTTCGCCGAAGTGCAGATGCGGCGACAGGCGCGAGGTGCCGTGCCGCGCCGGCAGGTCGCGGGCGTGGACGTAGTCGCCGATCGCGTCGTCGCTGAAGATTTCCAGCAACTCCTGCGCGCAGGCTTCGCCCGGCTGCCAGTTGGCGGCCAGG
>JBGSKT010000663.1:0-2285 GCA_041741075.1 Lysobacterales bacterium | reverse complement strand
GGGGTCGAGGTCCATGTGCTGGCCACCGATCTGCAATTGCGCGGGCTGTCGACGCGGGCGCGGCACCCGGGCGTACGGCTGATCGACGACGCCGGCTGGGTCGAACTGAGCGAGCGTCACGTCCGCATATTGGCCTGGAGTGGTCGATGAAGGTCTCGGTGGCCGGTGAAGAGATCGCCCTGGACGCGCGCGGTTACCTGCTCGATCGCAGCCGCTGGAGCCCTGCGTTCGCCCACACCCTGGCGGCCGCCGACGGCATCGAACTCGGCCCCGAGCACTGGGAACTGATCGAATTCCTGCGCGACTACCACGCCCGCTTCGATCTGGCCCCGCCGATGCGCCTGCTGGTGCGCGAGTTCGGCCAGCGGTTTGGCCCCGATAAAGCCAGCAGTCGTTATCTTTACCGGTTGTTTCCCGACGGCCCGGCCCGCCAGGGCTGCCGTTATGCCGGCTTGCCCAAACCGGTCTCGTGCATCTGAACGCAGGTCTCCGATCTTTTTCGTCCCAACCAGCCACACAGGAATGCCATGAACGAAGTGCTGATGTACACCACCGCGGTCTGTCCGTATTGCACCGCCGCCAAGCAGTTTCTGGCGCAGAAAAAACTCGCGGTGACCGAGATCCGGGTCGATGTCAACCCAGCCCTGCGCGATGAAATGATCGAGAAAACCAAACGCCGCACGGTGCCGCAGATCTTCATCAACGGTCAGCATGTCGGTGGCTTCGACGACCTGGTCGCGCTCGATCGCCAGGGCGGGGTCGATGCCCTGCTGAAGTCTTGAGGGCGCGTCGTGAATCCTGACCACTGTCGCCAAAAGTCCGACGTGCTTGTCTCCACAACCCCGACCAAACCCTTGCTCTGCAAGGGTTTGGTCGCCCCCTTGACGCAAGGGGGCTGGACTGGTTCGAGGCTCTTCGAGGTTTCCTTGAGTGGGCGGGGGCATCGGCCATGAGCGAGCGCATCGAACAATTCACCGCTTTCCGCAAACGCATGAACGAACGTATCCTGGCCGAAGACAACCAGGTGGTGCGGCGCTTTTTTGCGCTCGATACGCAGACCTACAAAGACGGCGCGCTGGATCGCAAGACCAAGGAAATGCTTGGCCTGGTCGCCTCGCTGGTGCTGCGCTGCGACGACTGCATCAGCTACCACATCGCCGAGTGCCAGACGGCTGGGGTCAGCCGCGAACAGTTCTTCGAGGTGTTCAGCGTCGGCCTGGTGGTCGGTGGCTCGATCGTGATTCCGCATCTGCGCCGCGCGGTGGATTTTCTTGACCAGTTGGAATCCGCAGACGCGGCCAGCGCCGCGCCGGGCTGCGACCAGCAGGCCGGGAGATGAGTCCCCTCTCCCGCATGCGGGAGAGGGTGGCCGAAGGCCGGGAGAGGGTGCTCGTAAATAAGCGATCAAGGACACCAATGAACAGAACCATTGCAGTCATCCCGGGCGACGGCATCGGCCCGGAGATCATGGCGGCCACCCTGCGCGTGCTCGACGCGCTTGCGCTCGGGCTCCATTATGAAATCGTGCCGGCCGGCCTGGCCGCGCTCGAGCAGCACGGCGAACTGCTGCCGCAGGCCACGCTCGACGCGATCGCCAGACACCGGATTGCACTCAAGGGGCCGTTGACCACGCCGATCGGCGAGGGTTTCAGTTCGGTCAATGTCGAGCTTCGTCGGCGCTTCGACCTGTACGCCAATGTGCGCCCGGCGATCACTTTTCCCGGCACCAAATCGCGCTATGCGGACATCGACCTGATCACTGTTCGCGAGAACACCGAGGGTGCCTACGGCGCCGAAGGCCAGACCGTTTCGGCCGACGGACAAAGTGCGCAGTCGCTGATCAAGGTCACCCACCGCGGTTCCGAACGGATCCTGCGTTATGCCTTCGATCTGGCGCAAAAACTCGGCCGGCGCAAGGTGACGATCGTGCACAAGGCCAACATCATGAAGACCACCTCCGGCCTGTTCCTCCGGGTCGGGCGCGAGGTCGCCGCCGAATATCCCGGCATCGAAAGCAACGAAATGATCGTCGACAACACCTGCATGCAACTGGTGATGCGCCCCGAGCAATTCGACGTGATCGTCACCACCAACCTGTTTGGCGACATCATTTCCGATCTGTGCGCCGGGCTGGTCGGCGGGCTTGGCCTCGCCCCCGGCGCCAATATCGGCAGCGACGGTGCGATCTTCGAGGCGGTGCACGGCTCGGCCCCGGACATCGCCGGCCGCGGCATCGCCAACCCGGTCGCCCTGCTGCTTGGAGCCGGGCAGATGCTCGATCACCT
>JBGSKT010000662.1:0-1646 GCA_041741075.1 Lysobacterales bacterium | reverse complement strand
CCGCCCTGGTCGCCTCGGCCGACCGCGCCCGGCAGGTGCTCGGCTGGCAACCATCCATGCCGGAATTGACCGACATGGTGACCTCGGCCTGGCGCTGGATGCAGTCGCGCCGATGATCGCCATCGCGCACAAGCCGGGCGTGTGATGGCCGTGGTGTTCGTCAACCGCTTCGCCTGGCCGGACCATTCGGCGACCAGTCAGTTGTTGTCCGATCTGGCGGCGGGATTGGCCGGTCGGGGCATGGCGGTTAGCCTGGTGGCGAGTCGGCTGCGCTATGACGATGTGGCGGCGCGGCTGCCACGGTTCGAGCGTTGGGGTGGCGTGGATATTCACCGGGTGCGGAGCAGCGGTTTTGGTCGTGCTCGGCTGTGGGGGCGGGCGCTCGATTACCTGAGTTTCTACTTGAGTCTGCCGTGGACCCTGTGGCGGGTGCTGCGACGCGGCGATGTCGTGGTGGTGAAGACCGATCCGCCCCTGGTTGCGCTGGTGGTCGCGGTGCTGGCGCGTCTGCGCGGGGCGGTGCTGGTCAACTGGTTGCAGGATGTGTTTCCGGAGGTGGCTATCCATCTGGGTCAACCGCGGGTCCCCGGGGTGCTGGCCGGGCCGTTGCGGTTCCTGCGCAATCGGGCGCTGGCACAGGCGGCGGTCAATGTGGCGATCGGCAGTCGCATGGCCGAGACCCTGCTTGGCCAAGGCGTGGAGGCGGCACGCCTTCGAGTGATTCCGAACTGGGCGCACGAGGATGCGATCGTGCCGATGGCAGCGACGCACAGCCGGTTGCGCGCAGCGCTCGGATTCGGTGAACGATTCGTCGTTGGCTATTCCGGCAATTTGGGGCGGGCGCACGATATCGAAACACTGTTCGACGCCGCCACGCGCCTGCGCGACCGGGATGCGATCGCGTTTCTGGTGATCGGCGGTGGCCATGGCTATCAGCGCTTGCAGGCGCGTTGCGCCGCGGCGGGATTGCCGAACATGAGGTTTCTTCCGTACCAACCGATTACAGACCTGGCCGACGCCCTGGCGGCGTCCGACCTGCACCTGGTCAGCCTGTTGCCGGCGCTGGAGGGGCTGATCGTGCCGAGCAAGTTCTATGGCATTGCCGCGGCCGGGCGCCCGGTGGGTTTCATCGGCGACCCCGACGGCGAACTGGCGCGACTGATCGGGGCGCACGATTGCGGTTTCAGTGTGGCTTGGGGCGATGGTGCCGACTTGGCCCGGCAGATTCTGGCGTCGGCCGCCGACCCGGCCCACGGCCGGGCGCAGGGCCAACGGGCGCGCGACCTGCTCGACGCTAATTTTTCCCGTGCCGCGGCGCACGCGCGCTGGCATGATCTGTTGCTGGCGCTGGCGGCGCGCGGGCTGGCTGGGGGTTAGTTGCATCCCCGGCTTGCGACGAAGTCCATACGGATTTAACGCAAAGGCGCCAGGACGCGAAGGCGCAAAGGATCTTTCTGGTACTTCTTTGCGGCCTTGCGTCTTTGCGTCTTTGCGTTGGGTGTTTTGACGATTCAACCAGTTCGGACGACCGGCTCATTTGTTGAAGGGCGTTTGCGCTGCGTTTCATCCGGGCTACGCTTCTGCGCTTCTTCGCCACGTTCCCGATTTCCCATCCCGCACCCGATTCCCGAGGATTGACCGATGAC
>JBGSKT010000661.1:0-2490 GCA_041741075.1 Lysobacterales bacterium | reverse complement strand
GGGGCTGCCGCTGGATGCCGCGGCGCTGCGTATCGAACTCGGCGCCGCCCGTTACCGCGAGGCCGAAAACGCCTTCGAGGCCGGCAGCTTCCGGGTGATCGGCAACCGCTTCGAGATTCACAGCCGCGGTTTTGCCGATGGCGCCGGTCGACATCCGGCGCAGCATCTGCTGGTCAGTCTGGCCGGTGGCCGGGTCGATAGCGTGCTCAATCAAAGCACCGGCCGGGCGCTGCCCGAAGCCCTGATCGACCCGGCCCGGATCGCAACCTTGTACGGCCGCAAGCGTCAGGAACGCCGGCTGGTGCGGCTGAACGAAGTGCCGCCGCCGTTGATCAACACCCTGCTCGCGGTCGAAGACCAGCATTTCTACCACCATATCGGCATCGATCCGCTCGGCATTGCCCGTGCCGCCTGGGCCAATCTGCGCGCCGGCCGCACCGTGCAGGGCGGCAGCACCCTGACCCAGCAACTGGTCCGCAACCTGTTTCTCGACCGGCGCCAGCGCCTGGCCCGCAAGCTCAACGAAATCGGCATCGCCGTGCTGATCGAGTGGCGCTATCCCAAGGCCCGCATCCTCGAGGCTTATCTGAACGAGGTTTACCTGGGCCAGCAGGGATCGCAGGCGGTCCACGGTGTGGTGGCTGCCGCCGAGTTCTATTTTGGCCACGGCCTCGACGCGCTCGCGCCGCATGAGACCGCGCTGCTGGTCGGCCTGGTGCAGGGCCCGTCGGTGTACGACCCGCGCCGCGAACCGGCGGCGGCGCTGAAGCGCCGCAATCTGGTGCTGCGCGAAATGCACAGGGCCGGTTTGATCGCGGCGGTGGAAGCCGGAGTCGAACAGCGTGCGCCACTCGGCGTCAGCGGCCCGGGCGCGCTGCCGCAAAATCGCTACCCGGCGTTCATGGATCTGGTCCGCGCCCAGATCGCCCGCGATTATCCGAGCTCGACCCTGGTCTCCGAAGGGCTCGCCATTCACACCACCCTGTCGCCGTCCAGCCAGCATTACAGCGAACGCGCGGTGGTCGAGCAGATCAAGCTACTGGACAAGGACCAGACCAATCTGCAGGCGGCGATGGTGGTCACCAGCGCCACCACCGGTGCCATCGAAGCCGTGGTCGGTGACCGCAATCCGGGCCGCCCGGGATTCAATCGGGCGGTCACCGCAGCGCGCCCGATCGGTTCGCTGGTCAAGCCCTTTGTCTACCTGGTGGCGCTGGCCCAGCCCGATCGCTATTCGCTGATCACCCCGTTGAGCGACACCGCGCTCCGCGTCCACCAACGCGGTAGCCGCGACTGGGTACCACGCAATTCCGACAATCGCGAGCATGGCGAAGTCAGCCTGCTCACGGCGCTTTCGCATTCCTACAACCTGGCCACGGTGCGACTCGGCCTGGAAATCGACGTCGGCCGTGTCAAGCGCGTGCTCGAAGCACTGGTGCCGGGCGTGGCGATCTCGCCGCATCCCTCGCTGCTGCTCGGTGCCACCGAGCTAACGCCACTGCAGGTGGCCCAGGCCTATCAGTACCTGGCCGCCGATGGCCACCTGGTGCCGCTGAATGCGGTCACCGCCGTGCTCGATGGCAGCGACCGGCCGCTGACCCGCTATACCCGCAAGGACAGCGCCGGCGAGCTGGTGGCCGCCTCGCGGCTGGTCAGTTATGCCCTGCAAGAGACCGCGCGCAGCGGCACCGCCCACCAGTTGGGCCGCGGCCGCCTGGGTGAATTGCGCGCCGCCGGCAAGACCGGAACCAGCGACGACCTTCGCGATTCCTGGTTTGCCGGCTACACCGGCAGCCACCTGGCCGTGGTCTGGGTGGGCCAGGACGACAACACCCGCACCCGTTACTACGGCGCCACCGGTGCCCTGCAACTGTGGGCGCAACTGTTTGCCCGGCTGCCCTCCGAGCCACTGCAGTTGGACCTGAGCCGCGACCCACAGCTGCAATGGATCGATCCGGTCGCCGGTCGCCTGACCGACCCCGAATGCGACGGCGCCCGCGCCCTGCCATTCATCCAGGGCTATGCCCCGGTCGATTATCTTGGCTGCGGTTTCAGCAGTTTCGATGAGTGGTTCAACCGCCGCTCTGCCCGCTCCGACCCGGATTCAAGTGCAGGACCGCATGCTCCGTATGATTAGCCTTGTTGCCCTGCTCGGCGGCTGCGCCAGCGCACCGGAACGGGCACTACCGGTGCAAGTGCCGGTCACAGTGGCCCCAAAGCACGACTGGGTTGGCCAGATTCGCAGCGAAGCGGCGCGCAGTGATTCGCTGATCGAAGTGCTGCCACTGGCGGACCCGGCGGTGGCCGATCTGAGTGCGCAGGCCCGCGCGGCCGAGGCGGCACAGGCATGGGATCAGGTCGATACGCACCTGGCCGCGGCGCTGGCCATTTCGCCGCGCGATCCCGAACTCTGGCAATGGCGCGCCGAAATCGCGCTGGCCCGGCAATCCTGGCGTGAGGCCGGACACCATGCCCGCCGTTCGGCCCGGC
>JBGSKT010000660.1:0-4644 GCA_041741075.1 Lysobacterales bacterium | reverse complement strand
GGCGCCGCGCCGTGCCTGCAGCCGCTGGCTGAAGTCGCGCACCGAAGGAATGGCGGTACCGGCACCGATTTCGATCAGCACCGGCGCGCCCAGCCCGCCGAGCCAGCCGTCGAGCCGCATCGCTTGCAGACTGCTCGGCCGCTCCACCCAGTCGTAGTCGTAGAACATCAGGATATTGGGCCGGGCCAGGGCGCCGCAGCGCGGGCAACGGGGTGCGACATTGCGCAGCCGGCAGCCTGCTGCATCGACCTCGGGAATGAAGTCATCGGTGGGCCAGACCGCGCCATTGCAAACGGCACTGCATTGCAGACGGTGGATCGAGCCGTGGCATTCGTGGATCCGTTCCGGGTCGAAGCCGGCACGCTGGAACTGGCCATCGACATTGCTGGTGAACACGCCGCAGCCCCGGGCCATGCGCGAAGCCCAATGCCGCAACAGGCGATAGCCGGCGTGGGGCGTGGTGCGCCGATACAGCGCCAGCCGGTGGCCATAGAAACCCCAGGCCAGGTCGGCCTGCTCGGCGAAGGCGCGCGGATTGGCGATTTCAGCAAACCCGATACCGGCCCGACCGAGCGCCGGATAGGCAGTCCAGAAACCATCGCTGCCACGAAAATCCGGCAGGCCGGAATCCACCCCCATGCCGGCACCGGCGGCAATCACCAGCGCATCCGCGGCGCGGATCAGCCGGGCGGCGCGGTCGGCGCGTTCACCCAGGGCATCGGCGGAGAGAGATTCCAACATCGGCGCAAGCCCGCGGTCGTGGCTGGGTCGGGGATTGTAGGCCCGCTACTGCCGCAGCGGATGCAGTCCCACCGGAACCACGGCGTCAACGCGCCGCGACCGGCAGGCCCGCCTCATACCAGCCGCGCGAGGCATTGACCACGCGCACCACCAGCAGCATCACCGGTACTTCGATCAGCACGCCGACCACGGTCGCCAGCGCCGCACCGGATTCGAAGCCGAACAGGCTGATCGCCGCCGCCACCGCCAGTTCGAAGAAATTCGACGCGCCGATCAAGGCCGAGGGGCAGGCGATGCTGTGCTTCTCGCCGACCAGGCGGTTGAGTCCATAGGCCAGTGCCGAATTGAACAGCACCTGGATCAGGATCGGCACCGCGAGCAGGGCGATGATCAGCGGTTGCTCGAGAATCGCCCGGCCCTGGAACGCGAACAGCAGCACCAGGGTCGCCAGCAGGGCGGCGATCGACCATGGGCCGATCCGCAACATCGCCCGGTCAAACGCGGTCTGGCCACGGGCCAGCAGCGCGCGCCGCCAGACCTGCGCGATCAGCACCGGAATGACGATGTACAGCCCGACCGAAATCAGCAGGGTCGCCCACGGCACGCTGATCGCCGACAGCCCGAGCAGCAGCGCGACCAGCGGCGCGAACGCGAACACCATGATGGTGTCGTTCAGCGCCACCTGCGACAGAGTGAACAACGGGTCGCCGTTGCTGAGCCGGCTCCACACGAACACCATCGCCGTACACGGCGCGGCGGCGAGCAGGATCAGTCCGGCCACATAGCTATCGATCTGCGCTGCCGGCAACAGCGGCGCAAACCAGTGGCGGATGAACAGCCAGGCGAGCAGGGCCATCGAAAAGGGTTTGACCAGCCAGTTGACGAACAGGGTCACGCCGATGCCGCGGACATGCTGGCGTAGCTCATGCAGGGCGCCGAAATCGACCTTGACCAGCATCGGGATGATCATCACCCAGATCAGCACACCGACCGGCAGATTGACCTCGGCCAGCTGCATCCGACCGATGCTTTGAAACAGCCCCGGCAGCAGCTGCCCGAGGCCGATGCCAACGGCGATGCACAGCGCGACCCACAGGCTCAGGGTTCGTTCGAAGCCGCTCAGGGCGGGTGTGGCTTGCTGTGCTTGGGACATGGGAATGCTCAGGTCTGGGTGTGAATGGAGGGTCAGTGTTCAGCCGGCAACAGGCCGCCGATCCGGTCGAGTTCGGCCTGGAATCGTGGCCGGTCGGCGATCAGGGTGGTCAATGGCAGGGCCAGGAACGCCTCGATGCGCGCGCGCAGGATCCGGTAGGCGCGCTCGAAGGCGGCGTCGATCTCGGCCTCGCTACCGCTGGCATGGGCCGGATCGTCCACACCCCAGTGGCTCTTCGGCAGCGACCCCAGAAATAGCGGGCAGCTCTCGCCGGCGGCGCTGGCGCAGACCGTGACCACCAGGTCTGGAGTAAGCAAAAGGTCGTTCCAGGATTTGCTGTAATAGCCGGCGCTGGCGATACCGTGGCGGGCCAGCACGGCCAGCGAGCGCGGGTGTACCTGCCTGGTCGGCTGGCTGCCCGCGCTCAGTGCGCGATAGCCGGCCGGGGCGAGGTGATTAAAAGTGGCCTCGGCGAGGATCGATCGGCAGGAATTGCCGGTACACAGAAACAAGACGTTCATGGGCGGGGTTTCTTGGTGGCGCGGGATCGGGCTGGCGCGGCCGCGGGCCGGCAGTCGGCGCGCGCCGGCAGTTCGTCACAGCGCCCGCGCTGGCCGAGGCAGCATTCATCGGTCAGATAGCCGATCAGTTCCTGCATCAGCGCCAGATTGGCGCGAAAACGTTGATAACGGCCCTGTGGCACGAGGTCGAGCAGTCCGGCATGGGTCAGCGCCTTTAGATGAAACGAGAGATTGGTCGGTGCGATCGCCAGCGCGGTGGCGATTTCACCGGCGACCAGCCCGTCCGGCGCGTGTTTCACCAGCAGTCGGAATATCGCCAGCCGATGGCCGGAGGACAGGCAGGCAAAGGCGGCGATGGCGGTATTCTGGTCCATGATTCAATACTACAACAAATGTTGAAGTAAAGCGTCGGATGGCAGAAAACACCAGTACCCCAGCGGGCCACCACACGCCGATCGGGTTTGCGGCGGGGAGGATCAATCGAACCGGCGTGGCCACTGCGCAGGAGTCTCACCCAACGGCGGATCCGGGCGCCGCTACCCGCCGCCGTGCCGATGAAAGCTCGCCATCTGCGTGGAACTGCCGTAGTTCGGATGTGGCGGGCCAATCCCGCACAGGCCGACGCGGTAATGGTGGCGCGCCGCCACTCCTTCGGCCCATTGTCGGAAGCGGGCCCGCGACCATTCGAAACGGTGGCCGGGATGGCGCATGCGGCCGGGTGGCATGCCGAGCACATGGTTGAATTCCTGGTTCGGCGTGGTGACCACGACGGTGTCCGGGGCTATGCCGCCGAACACCGCCTGCTCCACCCGCGACAACCGATCCGGTTCGATGTGCTCGATGGTTTCGACCAGGGCCGCGGCGTCGAAGCCGAGAAGGGAACGGTCGAACTGCTCGAAGGAAGCCTGGCGGATTTCGATCCGGCCGCCGGCATCGAGCGGGTCGAGCCCGAGCAGCAAACGCGCCTCGGTCAGCGCCACAGTGTCGATGTCGATACCGACGATACGTTGGAATTGCGCCTGTCCAGCCAGTAGCGAGAGCAGCTCTCCGGTTCCGCAACCGAGGTCGATGACACTCTCCGCACCGCTATCGAGCAAGTGCCGCAGCACGTAGTCCAGGCGTTTCTGGTGCAGTTCCGTGGCCACGGCTCAATTGCTGCCGGATTCCGCCGCGGCGGCGGCAGGCTGCTGTGGCTGCCAAACCTGATCCTTGTGCATCTCCAGCGGCTGGAAGCGGGATTTGTAGCCCATCTTCGGGTGCCGATCGATCCAGAAACCAAGGTACAGAAAGGGCAGGTTTTCGCGGCGCGCCCATTCGATCTGGGCCAGGATTGCGAACACCCCCAGGCTGCGTCCGCTTTGCTCCGGATCGAAGAAGGTGTAGACGGCCGACAATCCCGTTGCCTGGCGATCGGTGATGGCGGCGGCCAGCAATTGCCGGCCACGGCGGATGCGCAGCAGATAGGTGTTGGCCCAGGGCGTGTCCAGCATCGCGCGCAGATCGTCTGGTTCGCCCTGGGTCGCGGCGCCGTCCGGATGGCGGGCATCGAGGTAGCGTCGGTACAGCCGGTACAGCTCCTCATCGAAATAGGCCGGTTCGATGTCGATGCCGAGGTCGGCATTGCGTCGCCAGCAACGCAACTGGCTGCGATCGACTTGCAAGAGATCGACCGGTAGCCGCACGGGAATACAGTCCTGGCAGCCCGGACAACGCGGCCGGTACAGGTGGCTTGCGGAGCGACGGAATCCGGCCGATAGCGCGCTGTCGTAAAAGTCGCCAAGCCGCGGGCTGTCCGGGTCGAACAGCAGGTTGCGCGCGAGCCGATCGTCGAAATAGCCGCAGCGGTGTTCCCGGCTCAGGAAAAAGCGGATGGGTGGTGCAGTCATGGATTCGTTGCGCATTGCCGGCTCGGTCCGGCGTGGGTTACTGGGGTGCGGGTTGCGGTCGATGGTCGATGATCTCGACCGGTGTGATCTGTTCCGGTGCCGTCGCCGGGGCGGTCCGGGACTGCGTCGGTGGCGGTTGCGGCGGGGCCGCCGACGTAGGCTGGCGGCCGAACTGGGTGGTCCACAGGAAATACCCGGTAGAGAACAGCACCAGGGCCAGCAGTACACGACGGATCCTGGCCGCTGTCGGCTGCGTTTCCGTTTCGCGTCGGGGGGCGAGGTTGTAGCCCGGCGCGACATCCGGGCGGGTGCTGCCCATCAGACCGGCGTCGCGCAGCAACTG
>JBGSKT010000659.1:0-1712 GCA_041741075.1 Lysobacterales bacterium | reverse complement strand
GTCGAAGCGCGCGGCCTGGCCGGCGACCGGCGCTGGATGCTGGTCGATGGCGAGGGCCGCTTTGTCAGCGCGCGGACCGTGCCGCGTCTGGTGCTGATCACGGCGACGCTGGAGGACCAGGGATTGCGCTTGATGTTTCCGGGCGCGGGCAGCATCGAGGTAGCGATGCCGCTGCGGGCACAGCCGACGATTGCAGTCAGCGTATGGCAGTCGCGTTGTCCGGCCCGGGTGGCCGCGGCCGCGGCCAGTCGCTGGCTCAGCGATTGCCTGGGCCAGGCATGCACGCTGGTGCACATGGAAGACGACTGCCTGCGCCCGATTGCCGAGCCCTGGGCCAGGCCGGGCGCCGAGCTCAGCTTTGCCGATGGCTTCCCCTTGTTGCTGATCGGCAGTGCGTCCCTGGATGAGCTCAATCGCCGCTTGCAACGCCCGGTCGATATGCGCCGGTTCCGGCCCAATCTGGTGATCGCGACCGACACGCCTTTCATCGAGGATCGCTGGCGCCGCTTGCGCATCGCTGCGCTTGCCCTCGAGGTGGCCAAGCCCTGCACCCGTTGCGTGCTGACCACGGTCGATCCAGACACCGGTATCCGCGCCGAGGACGGCGAACCGCTGCGCACCCTGGCCGGTTTTCGGCGCGCGGCCAGCGGCGTGCTGTTTGGGCAGAACCTGATTCCGAGCGGGCCAGGTGGGTTGTGCGAGGGCGACGCGGTGGTGGCTGATTGAAGGGGGGGGCGACGAAGAGCGTTTTAGGTTTTAGGTTTTAGGTGTTCGGTGTTCGGTGTTCGGTGAAACCAGTGGGCCGTGGTCGCTGCCCAGAGGTGTGTTGCATCGTGCCGAGCATATGCTCTAAGCGGCCTGCCTAGTGTCCGAAGGAATCGGCCTCTTCGTTCCGGCGACTGAGGACCGCCCTCGCGGGTCCGGCCTGGTTCGGGTCCGCGCTACCGGCGCCGCTTGCTCCCACATCGGGCGCGACCGGGCGCCCTCTGAGGAGGCAGGCCCATGCCCAGCTTTGATTTCATCGTCATCGGCGCCGGTTCGGCCGGTTGTGTGCTGGCGAACCGGCTATCGGCCAACCCGAACCATCGGGTACTGCTGCTCGAGGCCGGCCCGCGCGACTGGCATCCGTTTATCCATATGCCGGCCGGGATCGCCAAGCTGGTGTCGAAGAAAGGTGTCAACTGGGACTACAACACCGAGCCGGAACCAAATCTGGACGGACGCCGGTTGTGGTGGCCACGCGGCAAGGTGTTGGGCGGGTCCAGCTCGATCAATGCCATGTGTTACATCCGCGGCCACCGTCGCGATTACGACGATTGGGCGGCGATGGGCAATGCCGGTTGGGACTGGGAATCGGTGCTGCCCTACTTCAAGCGCGGGGAGAACAACGAGCGCGGCGCCGACGCCTGGCACGGAGTTGGCGGGCCGTTCAATGTCGCCGACCTCGGCTATACCAACCCGCTGTCGCACACCTTCGTCGCGGCCGCAGAGGAGATCGGCCAGCGCCGCAACGAGGACTTCAACGGCGAGCAGTTGGAGGGATTCGGTTTCTACCAGGTCTCGCAAAAAGGCGGGCGGCGCTGGAGCACCGCCGCCGGCTATCTCAACGCCGCCCGTGGGCGGGCTAATCTGACCGTGTGCACCGGTGCCCTGGTCGAACGCATCGAGCTGGCCGGCGGGCGCGCGGTCGCCGTGCACTATCGCCGCCGCGG
>JBGSKT010000658.1:0-7147 GCA_041741075.1 Lysobacterales bacterium | reverse complement strand
ACCCAAGGACCGTTCGTGCTGAGCGTAGCTCGCGTAGCGGGCGAAGTCGAAGCACCCCTCGGGACCCTTCGACTTCGCGCCTACGGCGCTACGCTCAGGGCGAACGGGTATGGATAGCTGAGGTTTGTGGCTAATCAGGTGGGGTGATGTACATGCTGGGGTGACCGGCTCCGCCGTCGAAAATCGCTACGCTCACCACAGCCCAAATCCCAGCGACGCCCACAATCCTGAAGCCAAAGCCCGCAAAGCCCAGGGCAAAGCCCAGGACACCCACAATTCCGAAATCTCCTGGTCTTGGGTCAGCCATCTGTCCGGATTCGTCCCGTTCCGGTCTCTTCCGGAAAAGTGGGTGTCCCGTGCCGTCCCGACCCAAGCAAAAGCAGCGATAAAAATATTGGCCGAGGCTGAATTGATTGCCGTGGCGGTGCCCTGCGTCTGCGAGTTAGTGTGGGTACTTCGCAAGGTCTACGGCGTCCAAACCCCCGAGATCGCTACCGCCATTCGCGCGCTGCACGCCACCGCGAAGGTGGAAATGAACAGGCCAGCGGTGGAGGCGGGCCTGGCGATTCTCGATGCCGGTGGGGA
Source organism: Lysobacterales bacterium (assembly GCA_041741075.1). GTDB lineage: Bacteria > Pseudomonadota > Gammaproteobacteria > Xanthomonadales > Ahniellaceae > 0-14-3-00-62-12. Next base: position 6,562 of record JBGSKT010000658.1, on the reverse strand, counting down.
CTTCGCCGATGGCGGCATAGCCTAGGAGGGCAACTGGCTAGGCGGCGAGACGTTTGTTTCTTTCGACAAAACAGCGATTGATTTGCTGACCGCACATGGGCAATCAGCGCGTCTTTCGTGACGCGCCAATCGCAAACGAATGACCTGCCTTTTCAGAACTTACCGAGCACGTTTGCTTAGCAATGCGGCCATGCGCGTCTGCCAACCGGGGTCTGTTGCTTTCCACTGATCGAGAACCGACTCAGGAAGTCGAATCGTGACCTGGCGTCGGGGGTTGGTTGCGACCGGGCGACCTGCGCGTTTTACAGGGTGGGACCGATGCGTGCTTGCTCGCGTCCATTGGCTTTTCTACCAGTCGGTGGGTGCGCGCTGAGCAGTGGGAGTCACGCAGCAGCCGGAACATTCTCCACCAAAAAACGCGACAAGTCGGCCACCCGACTCGCGTGTTGTACGTCGATGCCCACTAGTGCGCCCAGCGCGTCAAAATCCAGGACGACACCATCGGCCACTTCGTTGGCGTCGGCCGCCTGACGTTCGGTCAGGTGGATATACAGCGAGTCTGTATCACGGTCGTAGCTTAGTCTCATGGTCGGAATCCTCGGTCGGGGAATGCATTGTGAAGCGTTTCGCCATCTGCCAGCGTAACGATTCGCAGCCACTTGCCGAGCGTCTCGTCGAAACCGAAATGCCGGATACGGCCATCGGGCTGGATTTCGCGGTGCGCCGGATTGGCGATGATTGCGCGACACATCGGCTCAGACAGGTACGGACGCTTTGCCAAAACGTCATTTGCGAAATATGGCGTGCACTTCATGGTCGTATTTTTACACACATGCGGGGTCCGGGGTCGGAGAGCCTTGGATTTGCTATCGTTCGCCTTCCGCAGACCGCGGCTGCCTTCAGGAAGATCGTCATGCCGTCCGTGCCTGTGCTTGCCCGGATTCGTTCGCTCAAAAGCCCAGGACACCCACAATTCCGAAATCTTCTGGTCTTGGGTCAGCCATCTGTCCGGATTCGTCCCGCTTTGGTCTCTTCCGGAAAAGTGGGTGTCCCGTTCGGTCCTGGTGTCCCGTTCGGTCCTCCCGTTCGGTCCGGCTTCGAGAGCTTCACCAAGGTTCATTGCCGGTCGAGCTGCTCGTGGACCTTGGCAAACACTTCGCGCATCGGCCGCGAGGGCGGGCGATCCAGCACGCTTGCAAGCACGATGGCGACGGTCGCCAGCGCGACTCCCGGCACCATTTCGTACAGCCCGGTGCCGAGCTGCTTCCAGCCGATCACGGTCAGCGCGCCTGCCACCATCCCGGCCAACGCGCCGTTGCGGGTCATCCGCGGCCAGTACAGCGACAGCACTACCACCGGCCCGAACGCCGCGCCGAAGCCGGCCCAGGCATAGCTGACCAGGCCCAGTACGCGACTCTCGGGATTGGCCGCCAGCGCGATCGCCAGCACCGACACCAGCAGCACGGTGATGCGGCCCACCCATACCAGTTCGCCCTGGCCGGCCGCCTTGCGCAGCATGCCCTTGTAGAAGTCCTCGGTGAGCGCGCTTGCACACACCAGCAACTGGCAGCTCAGGGTGCTCATGATCGCGGCCAGGATGGCCGACAACAGCACGCCGGCCAGCCACGGATTGAACAGCGCCTGCGCCAGCACGATGAATACTCGTTCCGGATTGTGCCGGACGCTGTCGGAAAATTCGGGTTGCGCCTGAAAATAGGCGATGCCGAAGAAGCCGACCGCCATCGCACCGATAAGACACAGCACCATCCAGCTCATGCCGATGCGCCGCGCCGCCGGGATGCTGCGCGCAGAATCGGCGGCCATGAACCGCGCCAGGATATGCGGCTGCCCGACATAGCCCAGGCCCCAGGCCAGCAGGGAGACGATGCCGATCGCGCTGGTGCCCTGGAACGGGTCGAGCAAGGCCGGATTGGCCGCCGCGATCAGCATGGTGGCGCTATCGATGCCACCGATTGCCACCAGCACCATGATCGGGGTGAGGATCAAGGCGAAGAGCATCAGCGTGGCCTGCACGGTGTCGGTCCAGCTCACCGCCAGGAAGCCACCGACCACGGTGTATAGGATCGTTGCCGCGGCGCCCACCCACAGCGCGGTGGCGTAGGGCACGTCGAATACGCTCTCGAACAGGCGCGCGCCAGCGACGATGCCGGAGGCCGCATAGATCGCGAAGAACACCAGGATCACCAGCGCCGACAACACCCGCAGCACCCGGCTCTGGTCCTCGAACCGATGGGTGAAGTAGTCAGGCAGGGTCAGCGCGTTGTGGCTGTGCTCGGTGTAAATGCGCAGCGGCGCCGCCACGAAACGCCAGTTGGCCCACGCCCCCAACACCAGCCCGATCGCGATCCACGCCTCCGACAGCCCGCCCGCATACAGCGCGCCGGGCAGGCCGAGCAGCAGCCAGCCGCTCATGTCCGATGCCCCCGCCGACATCGCGGTCACGTAGCTGCCGAGACGGCGGCCGCCGAGGATGTAGTCATCGAGACTCCGCGTATGCCGCCAGGCCGCAAAGCCGATGCCCACCATCAGCGCGATGTAAATGCAAAAGGTGATGGCAAGCGGCGACAGTGCAGGCATGGACAGGCAGCCCAGGATGGAGTCCGTGCAAGCTTAGCGGAGCCGCTCGCCGATGCCGCGGCGCTGCCGCTCGCGCGATGCGCGGGCGGTGATCTCGGACACCCATTCTTTGGGCAGAAAACTTGGGTGTGCTGCGCTCTCTGCGCTCCCAACACCCACGTCCAGCCATCAAGCCAGCCGCAGGCGCGCTGGATAGGGGGCGATCTCGGGTTGGCGGCTGGCTTGCAATTGCTTTTGCAGATTCAGCCACCAACTGACTTCGAAGATTTCGCCGTGGGTTTGCATCAGGGCCACCATCTGCTCTGGATCGAGGCCCAGGAAACGCGGGAATTGCTCGGGAAACACATCGTTGTCGCCGACGTAGAACCAGGCGCCGCTGTGCATTTCTTCCTGATCGTCCGTCGGGGTCGGCAGGCGCCGGAAGCGGCACTCGCTGACCAGACACAGTTCGTCGTAGTCGTAGAAAATCGCGCGGCCGTGCCGGGTCACGCCGAAGTTTTTCAGCAGCAGGTCGCCGGGGAAGATGTTGCTCATGGCCAGATCCTTGATCGCCAGCGCATAGTCGAGTATCGCTGCCAGCGCGTCCGCCGGCGCGGCTTCCTTGATGAACAGATTGAGCGGGCGCAGGGTGCGTTCCAGATAGCAATGGGTCAGTACGATGTCGTCGCCGTCGGGGAACATGCTTTCCTGGCAGCCGTCGAGCAATTCCGCGAGCAGGCCGGGTTCGAACTGGCGGCGCGGAAAGCGCAGGTGGCGGAACTCCTGGGCGTCGATCAGGCGGCCGGCGCGATCATGCTTGAACACCAGTTGATACTTGGCGATCACGTCCTGGCGGGCGACCGTCTTGACCGGGGCGAAGCGATCGCGGATCAGCTTGAACACCAGCGGATAGCTGGGCAGATGGAACACCGCCATGACCAGCCCGCGCTCGCCCGGGGTATGCACGAAACATTCGATCGGTTGGCCGCGGGCGGCGCATGCCTGCTGGCGTTCGAGGTGACGATAAAACAGCCGATAGCGTTCGGTCTTGGCCTGCTTGAGCCGGCCGAGCAGGGCGAACCATTCGTCCACGGTCTTCTTCGGCAACAGGGTTTTCAGGAACACCACGGCATCGCCGATGGTTTCGAAATCGGCGAGGAAATAGGAGCGGCTGAAGCCGAACAATTGAGCGACATCCAGGCGGTCGGTAATCAGCGCGTCGATCACCACACCGGCGTCGCGATTGGCCAGTGCGATCACCAGCGGCGAGAACTCCCGGTCGCCGAATACGCGTCCGACCAGATAGGCGCGGCGCTCGCGATAGAAGCGGGTCTGCAGCAATTCCACCGCGCGGATCGGGCGCTCGCCCCAGTGCGCCAGTGCCGCGCTCAACGCGTCTGCCGCAGCGGCGGCCGAGGCCGCGGCGTCGGCATAGCCGACCGCGAACGGGGTGTCGGCCAGTATGCGTCGGAACAATTGCGGCAGATCGTCGCCGACCGAATAGGCGAGCCTGGCCACCGGGTGCTTGATCTGGTCGGTCGGCTCCAGATCCAGCGCCACGAATTCGATCGCCGGGTCCACCCCGCGGGTCTTGAAAAAGCGCCGGGTCAGGGTATTGAAGAAGGTTTTGTACAATTCCTGATCGAGCAGGCTGGCAATGCTGGCGGCGTAAGCCGGCTTGATCGCCTCCCAGATGTCGCGGCGCAGGGCGTGTTCGCCCAGGGTGTCTTGCAGGCGCTGACTGGTGACGCTTACGCATTCGTCGTAGATCTCGATGCGTTCGACCAGATCGGCCTGCTGGCCGGACCATTCGCGCTGCTCGAAGCGCGTCTGCGCACGCCGGGTAATATCGCGGAAGCGCCGGTGGTAATCGACGAATCCGGCCAGGATCAAGGCTGCGCCCTGGCGTGCCTGCCAGGGCAGTTGCGGGGCTTGGGTGTCGGGCGGCGTCATGCCCCGAGACTAGCGGCAAATGCGTTTCAGAGCACAGAAGACGGAAGACAGAAGACGGAATCTGTCGCCCCGACACAAGCCGGAAACCCGTCGCCCCGGCAGAAGCCGGGGCCCAGTGCCTAACGATATCTCTGACTCACCATTGGGTCCCGGCCTCCGCCGGGACGACGGTCCTCTGTCCTCCAATCCCCCATCGGCCTACAATGGCGATATGCAAACGCCGCGCAGGGTCGAAAACCAGCTTAGCGATCGTGGCTATGTGCCGGTCTATACGACCGCCGTGGTCGAGCAGCCGTGGGCGGATTACAGCGAACAGGACCACCAGACCTGGCGCATTCTGTTCGAGCGCCAGCGCGCCATCCTGCCCGGTCGCGCAGCGGCCGAGTTCCTGGAAAACCAACACCGCCTCGGCTTCAGCCCCGATCGCATCCCGCGTTTCGACGAGATCAACCAGTACTTGACCGCGGCCACCGGCTGGAAGCTGGTCGCGGTCGAGGGCCTGCTGCCCGAGCTGACTTTTTTCGAACACCTGGCCGCGCGTGAGTTTCCGGTGACCTGGTGGATCAGGCGTCCCGAGCAGATCGACTACATCGCCGAGCCCGACCTGTTCCATGACCTGTTCGGGCACGTGCCGTTGCTGCTCAATCCGGTGTTTGCCAAATACATGCAGGCCTATGGCGCCGGCGGTGTGCGTGCTTCCACCTTCGGCAACGAGCCGCTGGCCAATCTCACGCGTTTGTACTGGTACACGGTCGAGTTCGGCCTGATCGCTACCGCCGAAGGCCTGCGCATCTATGGCGCCGGCATACTTTCGTCCCGGGGCGAATCGATCCACGCGCTGGAATCGGCCGCGCCGAACCGGATCGGCTTCGACGTGCGTCGGGTCATGCGCACCCGCTACCGGATCGACAGCTTCCAGAAAACCTATTTCGTCATCGACAGTTTCGACGATCTGTTCCGGGCCACGGTCGATCCCGATTTCGGGCCTATCTACTACGACTTGAAGGGCGCCGAGTCGATCCCGGCCGGCGCGGTGCTGGATAGCGATCGCGTGTTCCAGCGCGGCAGCGGGGAAGGTTGGTTGGCTGAGGGCGATGTTTGATTTCGGTGTTCGGTGTTTCGGTTTTAAGTTTTAGGTTTTAGGTTTTAGGTTGTGCTGAGCGCAACGACACGCAACAACACGCAACAACACGCAACAACACGCAGCGACACCGGCAGGCTCAACCGCGCAGCGCCCGGGCCACCGCTTCGGGGCTTTCCATGTGCAGGTGATGGCTGCCGGGCAGGTGGATCAATTCCAGCGTCGGCACCAGATCGGTGCGGCCTTCGAGTACCGCGCGATCGACGAAGGGCATCGGCGGGTCGGCCAGCACCAGGCGCGCCGGGCACTGGATGCCGGCGAGATAATTTCGCACCTGCGCCTCGCTTAGCCGGATTGCACTGGTCAGTGTCAGGCGCGGGTCGCTGCTCCATACCCAGCCGCCCGGCACTGGCCGGGTGCCGCGTTCGACCAGCAGCCGGGCTGCGGCTTCCGACAGTGGCATCTGCGGGTGCTGCATACGCGCCCGGGTCGGCGCATCCAGATCGGCGAACACCCGCATCTGCTTGGCGTGGATGCCGGCGCGTTCGTGCATGGCGGCGCGCAGCAGGTCCAGGGATTTTTCCGTCGGAGTGCTGAGCGGACCGAGGCCCTCGACCAAAAACAATTGCTCGACGCGCTCCGGCACCGCCGCGGCAAACACACTGGCGATGGCCGCGCCGAGCGAGTGTCCGAGCAGGCTGAAGCGCTGCCAGCCGAGCTGCTCGACGATCGCCAGCAATTCGTTCAGATAGTCGATGGTGTGGTACCAAGTGCCGGGCGGACGGTGGCCGGAACGGCCGTGGCCGGGCAGGTCGATCGCGACCAGATCGAAATCGGCAAACCAGGGCGCGATCGGCTCGAAGCTGGCCGCGTTGTCCAGCCAGCCGTGCACGGCCAGCAACTTGCGGCCGCCGGGATCGCCCTGCCGGCGCGCGGCGAAGCGCAGGTGCG
>JBGSKT010000657.1:0-2019 GCA_041741075.1 Lysobacterales bacterium | reverse complement strand
CTGGCGGCCAGCAATTTGGCCACCGCACGGCTGACCGCGACCTTGTCCATGGCGGCACGCTCGGCGACTTCACTGGCGCTGGCACCGGGCGCGCGGCCGAGGATTGCCAGCACCCGCCATTCGGTGACCGACAGCTCGAAGCGTTCGGCATAGTCGCTGGCGATCGCCGCGCTGATCCGGTTCGAGAGCACCGACAGCCGGTAGGGCAGAAAGCGGTCGAGCGCAAGCATCGGATCGAATCTCCGCAGACAGGACGAACGTGGATTATGCCTGCACCAGGTCAGTATCCGTCGCGTCGAGCGGGCAATTTGCGCGGCCGCCTTGTCTGCTTCGGCGCAATCGTGATCTGGCGCACGGACTTGTGTGCCTGCGGTCACCGAATTCCGTCGCTTTGCTGCAGTTGGTCGGTGCCGGGTGGTGACCACCGACCGTCGTCCATCGGGTGACCGGCAGCAGATTCCCCGGCCACGCAATTGGTTGCATGTGAAACCATGCGATTCATGGCTACAATAGCCCACGCACTCCGGAGGGAATGACATGAGCGCCGCACCCCTGTTCGAAAATCCGCACGGCATCAACGGCTTCGAGTTCGTCGAGTTCGCCGCGCCGGATCCTGCCGTGTTGCACCAGTTGTTCGGGCGCATGGGATTCACCGCGGTCGCCCGCCACCGGACCCGGGCGGTCACCCTGTATCGCCAGGGCGGCTGCAACTTTCTGGTCAACGAGCAACCGGACTCGTTCGCCGCCGATTTTGCCCGTGCCCACGGTCCGTCGGCCTGCGGTTTTGCGATTCGGGTTCGCGATGGCGAACAGGTGCTGCAAGCGGTCTGTGTCAACGGTGCTGAGCCGATCGAGCACAAACCAGAAACGCGCGCGGTGGCGGCGCCAGTGATCAAGGGCATCGGCGATTGCATGCTGTATCTGATTGACGACGAGGGCGGCGCGAGCCGGTTGTACGAGCGCGAGTTCGACTTCTTCGATGGGGTCGATCCACAGCCGGTGGGTTTCGGTCTGGATTTCATCGATCATCTGACCCACAACGTGGTGTTCGGCCGAATGGAACACTGGGCCAGCTATTACGAACGCCTGTTCGGCTTCCGCGAGATCCGCTACTTCGACATCAAGGGCGCCAAGACCGGGCTCACCTCCAAGGCGATGACCGCGCCCGACGGTATCGTGCGCATTCCGCTCAATGAATCTTCCGACCCGAAATCGCAGATCAACGAGTACCTCGACCAGTACCACGGCGAGGGCATCCAGCACATCGCCCTGTTCAGCCACGATATCTACCGCACGATCGAGGCGATGCGCGCGCGTGGGGTCAGTTTTCTGAACACTCCGGATACCTATTACCAGGTGATCGATCAGCGCATTCCCGGCCACGCCGAAAATGTGGCGCGCATGCGCGACAACCGCATCCTGATCGACGCCGATCCGGAGACCAAAAAGAAGATCCTGCTGCAGATCTTCACCGAAAACGCGATCGGCCCGATCTTCTTCGAGATCATCCAGCGCAAGGGCAACGAGGGCTTCGGCGAGGGCAACTTCCAGGCCCTGTTCGAATCGATCGAGCGCGACCAGATGCGCCGTGGCGTGTTGTAAGCTGGTCCGACCGTGGAGCAAGCCGATGCGCGCGCAAGCCAAGATCGAACGGTCGTACCCATGAGCGCAACCGCAACCGCAAACCCATTGAACTACCAGACTGGCTTCGGCAATGAATTCGCCAGCGAGGCGATCGCCGGAACCCTGCCGGTCGGGCGCAATTCGCCGCAGCGCGTGGCGCACCGGCTGTATGCCGAGCAATTGTCCGGCACCGCGTTTACTGCGCCGCGCCACGCCAATCGACGCAGTTGGCTGTACCGCATCCAGCCCGGCGCTGTGCATGGCGAATTCAAGCTGCTGGCGCCGGGCGCGTTCCACAACCGCTTCGACGAGCAAGCGGCGCCGCCGAATGCGCTGCGCTGGGCGCCGCGGGCCATGCCCACGGCCCCGACCGATTTCATCGAAGCGGTGTGGACC
>JBGSKT010000656.1:0-2269 GCA_041741075.1 Lysobacterales bacterium | reverse complement strand
CGCGGCGCTGGCGCTGGACCTGGCCCGCGCCCATGCGATTCCAACCCAGGCACTCCGGCCGCGGGATTTTTCCAGCCGCGAGGATTTCGATGGCGCCCTGTTTTCCGGCATCGATGCAGCCGCACCTGATCTGATCGTCTGCGCCGGTTTCATGCGGGTGCTGTCGGCCGCGGTAGTGGCTGCGCACTCGCAGCACATGATCAATATCCACCCGTCGCTCTTGCCCCGGCATCCCGGCCTCGATACCCACCGCCGCGCGCTCGCGGCCGGCGATGTCGAGCATGGCGCCAGCGTGCATTTCATGATCCCGGCGCTGGATGCCGGCCCGGTGATCGCACAGACCCACGTCGCGATCGGCAGCAACGACACCCCGCAGTCGCTGGCCGAACGACTTCTGCCGGCCGAACATCAGTTGCTGGTCGCAACCGTCGCCCTGTTTACCCGGCACCGGCTCGGTCATGCCGATGGCCGCGTGCTGATCGATAACCGGCCACTGCTCGCGCCGTTGCAAATCATCGACGGCAGCCTGGAAGCGGCGCTGCACGCCCTGCAGCCAGGCTGCAAAAACTAAACTCCGCCTGCCACCACATACGCTTGTTTGGTCGCCACTCAGACTGCGCTGGCTACGCTCGGCGCTTTATCCTGGAATCCCGCATGCGCATCCTTCGACTGCTTGCCCTGCTACTGCCACTGCTGCTGCCTGGCCCGCACATCCGGGCACAAAACCTCGAACCGACGCCGGGAACGCCCGTGCCGACCCAGGGCAATGAATCCGTTGCCGAGGGCGCAAGCACGGACATTGGCACGCTCAAGCCCTACACGCTGGTCTTCGACAGCAGCCGCAATGGCAAGCCGCTGGGCGAAACCCGGGTCACCCTGAAGCCACTCGACGGCGAGCGCTGGGAGTTTGCCTTCGACACCCGCGCCACCCGTGGCATGGCCTCGTTCATCGGCTTCAAGTTCCGCGAATACTCGGTGTTCCGCTGGCGCGACGGCCGCCCGGAGACGGTCGATTACGGCTACGCCAAGAAGACCGGATTCAACCGGAAGCGCCGCTCCCTGCACATCGACGCCGAGCGCCAGACGATCACCGGCGAAGACGACGACGGAAAATTCGCGATCCCCTACCAGCCGCATCTGGTCGACCGCAACCTGACCCTGGTCGCGATCAGCCAGGACCTGCGTGCCGGCCGCAGCGAACTCCGTTATGCATTGGCAAACAAGCGTGCGATCAGCCATCGCGAGTTCGCCATCGACGGCCTGGAAACCGTGGCCACTTCGCGTGGCCCGATGGCCACCGTGCGGGTGGTGCGCATACTCGGCAACCCCGGGCGCATGACCACCCTGTGGCTGGCGCCGACGCTCGATTACCAACCGGTGCAGGTGCGCCAGGTCGAGGCTGATGGCGAGACCATCGAGTTGAAGTTGAGGTAGGGGGGGGAGCGGTGTTCGGTGTTCGGTGTTCGGTGTTCGGTGTTCGGTTCAGGTCAAGAGCCGCTCGGCTGACGCACGCCTTGACGTGAACACTGAACACTGAACACTGAACACTGAACACTGAACACTGAACACACCGCCATCACTTCCCCATCTCCTCCGCCTCCACCAGTCCCGGCAGATCCGGGCGCAGTTTGCGGGCACGTGCCAGCGACTTGGCGGCGGCGCTGGGCTTGCCCGACCGATGCTCGGCGAGCGCCTGTTTCAGGTAGGCCTCGGCCAGCCGCTGACGCATCGTCGGCAGCGCCGCATCAGTCGGCGCGAGCTGGCTGACCACGGACAGATAACTGCCGGCGGAAAAATTGTGCTGTTCGCCGATCGCCGCCTCGAACAGCACTTTGGCACGGTCCGGCAGGTTACTGAGGCCGCTTTGGACTTCGGCATTGTTCGGGTCGATCGCCTGGGCACTGCGGTATTTGTCGAAGGCGTTGGCGCCGGGCGGGTCGATCAGATCACCGCGCACCGAAAGCAGCGCCGCCTCATCCAGCAGTTTCTGCACCGCTGTCTGCCGCTCCGGATCGACCTGCGTACGTTCGGCGGCGATCTCGCGGCGCTCCCGGGCATCGCGCAGTCGCCCAGCCAGTGAGCCTAGGCCGGACACGCCGGCATCCAGTGCCCGGGCCTGGTCGAGGTCGCGGCCAGCGGACACCAAGTCATCCGCGGCCAGCGCCTGTTCGGCCCGGGCCAGCAGGGCGCGGGCGAGCTGTTTGATGCCGGTCGCGGCGCGCAGATTGTCCGGGTCGCGGGCCAGCACCAGGCGATACATCGCCAGCGC
>JBGSKT010000655.1:0-1607 GCA_041741075.1 Lysobacterales bacterium | reverse complement strand
CAGCGGTCGCAGAATGGCGGCGAGTTCCTGCTGGCGCTCCGGCGTCAACAGCCGCGCCCGCTCGGCAAAGGCGATCACCGCCGCCTGTTCGAGCCGGCTCAGCGCCAGCGGCGCGTGCACGATCGGAACCTGCGGTGCGCTGTCTTCGCAATGTGCCAGTTCGGCATAGACCACCAGGGTGCCGGCGACACGGTCGCCGAGGCGGCGTGCATCGGCATCGCTCAGGCAGGCGACCAGGCCGAAACCGTACAGCAGCGGCAACATGTCGACCGTGCGCAGCAGATTGCGCAGGAACGAGGCCACCCAGGTCACTGGCGTGCCATTGCGGTTGATCACGCGCAGGCCGAGCACGCGCTTGCCTGGGGTCTGGCCGTCGTTGAGCACTTCGAACAGCACCGGGTAGAACCAGAACACGGCAAACAAACCGATCAGATAAAAACCCTGACCGGCAGTTCCGAGCACCGCGAGGCCCGCCGCCAGCACCCAGACCAGGGCGAAGCGGATCACGAAATCCAGCGCCCAGGCCGCGGCCCGCGGCATCACCCCGGCCACCCGCCAGAGCAGAGTAATACCCTCGGGGGTTTCGACCCGGGCCAGTGTGTCGAGCTGCGGGACGGTCACGCTCGGGCCTTGATCACGATGGTGCCGGCAATCTGGTCATGCAGGCAGCGCTGTTCGTTGCCGAAGATCAGCAGCGGGTCGATCAAACTGAAGATCCAGCCGATCAGGGGAATCGCACCGAGCAAGGCGACCGGCAACCAGCGCGCGAAAATATAGCGGCTGAGCCCGCAGCGGCTGCCATCAACCCGCACCACCTTGATCCTCAGCCAGCGCTTGCCAAGCGTCTGGCCGTAGCGATGCAGCAGGACCATGTTGATGATGAACAAGGCCAGCATGGCCAGTACGGCCACGATTGCCACGATTGCCACCCCGCCGGTGGCGAAGTCGCTGCCAAACTTGCTCTTGCCGGCGGTGGCAGCTATCAACGCGACCGGGATGACCATCAGCAATACCGGCACCACGAACACCAGAACATCGAGGATCACCGCAGCCAGCCGGACCAGCCGCTCGGCCAGCTCCAGCTGATAGACCGGGCTATCTTCCACGCGCGCACTCGGTGCGGCATAGGGATTGAAGGCCGGCAAGGGCGGCGGCTGGGTCATGCTTCGCTCCAATGAGAATCCGCACTGTAGCGAATCCGGGCGGCGTAACTCAATGTGAACCTGGCCCGGAGACGGGCCTGCGGACAGAAGTTTGGGGCTGGCTACCACCCATTGCGACCGCCCATCCACAACTTGAAAGACTTTTGCGGCGCGCCGGTTCCCATAACTTGCAGTTCATTGTCGGCGGCCGCGCGCGCCGAGGAGTCGTGCTCATGGTTGATTGCCGTTGTTTGCTGGCCGCTTTGATCACCAGCGCGGGTTGGCTGATAAGCACGCCCGTGGCCGCCACCAGCCTGAACGCCGCGCCGGCCGCCGACGGACATAGCCTGAGGCTCACCGTCTGCGCCGACGCCGCCCCCAGCCTGGTGCTGTATTCGAGCCGTGCCGCGCAGGGCTATCTGCAATCGGTCGCGGTCGCCCGCGGGGTGACGAGCGAACGGGTGA
>JBGSKT010000654.1:0-16011 GCA_041741075.1 Lysobacterales bacterium | reverse complement strand
GGCGCAGGCGCGGCTCGGCCGCGATCGCCGCCGCCAGTGCGCCGACCTGCTCCGGCGCGCAGCCGGATTTGCTGTCCTCGGCGCTGAGCTTGACCTGGATCAACAGATTGAGCGGGTCGGCGGTGGCCGGCCGCGCGCGCGCCAAAAGGGGGATGAGCTTGGCCCGATCGACCGACTCGATCCAGTCGAAATGGCGTGCTGCATCCAGGCACTTGTTCGACTGCAGCGGGCCGATCAGGTGCCAGCGCAGATCGAGATCGGCCAGTTGGCCCTGTTTGGCCAGCGCCTCCTGAACGTAGTTCTCGCCGAAATCGCGCAGGCCCTGGCCGGCCAGGGCGCGCACCGCGGCCGCTGGCTGGGTCTTGGATACCGCGAGCAGGCGCACCTGGCGAAGTGGCGCCGCCGCCTGGATGGCGGATCGGATCGATACCAGATTGGCGCTCGCTGGGTTCATTGTCTGGTTCTGCTATCCGGGTGCGCAATCGGGCTATACTCGGGCCGCCCCGGACCCGTGGCTGGGCCTGCCATGGTAGCGCCCGAACGGTGTCCGTAACCCGATCTGTCTGTTGTGGAGCTGCGCATGGATATCGCTGAGCTGCTGGCGTTTTCGGTAAAGAACAAGGCCTCGGACCTGCACCTGTCGGCGGGCCTGCCGCCGATGATCCGGGTCGACGGCGATGTCCGCCGCATCAATGTGCCGGCGCTCGATCACAAGTCGGTGCACGCGCTGGTCTACGACATCATGTCCGACAAGGTGCGCCGCGACTACGAAGAGTTCCTCGAAGTCGACTTTTCCTTCGAGATTCCCGGTCTGGCCCGCTTCCGGGTCAACGCTTTCAACCAGAACCGCGGCGCCGGCGCCGTGTTCCGGACCATTCCCAGCCAGATCCTGACCCTCGAAGACCTGGCCGCGCCCAAAGTGTTCAAGGAACTGATCGACCAACCAGTCGGGCTGGTGCTGGTGACCGGCCCGACCGGCTCCGGCAAATCGACCACGCTGGCGGCGATGGTCGATCACATCAACAAGAGCGAATACGGCCACATCCTGACCATCGAAGACCCGATCGAATTTGTCCACACCGCGCAGAAGTGTCTGATCAACCAGCGCGAAGTACACCGCGACACCCATGGCTTCAACGAAGCCCTGCGCTCGGCCCTGCGCGAAGACCCGGACTTCATCCTGGTCGGCGAAATGCGCGACATGGAGACCATCCGCCTGGCCCTGACCGCCGCCGAAACCGGACACCTGGTGTTCGGCACCCTGCATACCTCAAGCGCGGCCAAGACCGTGGACCGCATCATCGACGTATTCCCGGCCGGCGAAAAGCCGATGGTGCGTTCGATGCTGTCGGAATCGCTGCGCGCGGTGATTTCGCAGTCGCTGTTGAAAAAGGTCGGTGGCGGGCGCATCGCCGCGCACGAAATCATGGTCGGCATTCCGGCGATCCGCAACCTGATCCGCGAAGACAAGGTCGCGCAGATGTATTCGTCGATCCAGACCGGCCAGCAATATGGCATGCAGACGCTCGACCAATGCATGCAAGACCTGGTCAAGCGCGGCCTGATCACTCGTGCCCAGGCGATCGGATACGCCAAAGACAAGCGTCTGTTCGAATGAAGGGAATTCCCGAGCCCGGTTGCTGGTAGTTGCCACGTCCTGGGTCGCCGTCGCACCGCCAAAGTCATTGAGGTCAGCACACCATGAGCAGCGTCGATTTCACCTCGTTCCTCAAATTGATGGTGCACAAGAAGAGCTCCGACCTGTTCATCACCGCCGGTATTCCGCCGTCGATGAAGGTCAATGGCCGGGTCGCGCCGATCACCCAGGCGCCGCTGACCCCGCAGCAGAGCCGCGACATGGTGCTGAACGTGATGACCCCGGCCCAGCGCGAAGAATTCGAGAAGACCCACGAATGCCAGTTCGCGATCTCGCTGCAGGGCGTCGGCCGCTTTCGCGTCAGCTGCTTTTATCAGCGCAACCAGGTCGGCATGGTCCTGCGCCGCATCGAAACCAAGATTCCGACCATCGAAGAGCTCAACCTGCCGCCAGTAATCAAGACCCTGGCGATGACCAAGCGCGGCCTGGTCATGTTCGTCGGTGCCACCGGTACCGGTAAATCGACCTCGCTCGCGGCCATGCTCGGCTATCGCAACCAGAATTCGACCGGGCACATCATCACCATCGAAGACCCGATCGAATTCGTGCACAAGCACGAGGGCTGCATCATCACCCAGCGCGAAGTCGGCATCGATACCGACTCCTGGGAAAATGCCCTGCGCAACACCCTGCGCCAGGCACCGGACGTGATCCTGATCGGTGAAGTACGCTCGCGCGAAACCATGGAACACGCCATCGCTTTCGCCGAAACCGGCCATCTGTGCCTGTGCACCCTGCACGCCAACAACGCCAATCAGGCGCTCGATCGGGTCATCCACTTCTTCAGTGAAGACCGCCGCGCGCAGTTGCTGATGGACCTGTCGCTGAATCTGAAAGGGGTGGTTGCGCAGCAGTTGATCCCGACCCCGGACGGCAAATCGCGCCGCGCCGCGATGGAGGTGCTGCTCGGCACCCCGTTGGTGCAGGACTACATCCGCGACGGCGAAGTGCACAAGCTCAAGGACGTGATGAAGGAATCGACCAACCTCGGCATGCGCACCTTCGACCAGAGCCTGTTCGAGCTGTACCAGGCCGGCGAAGTCAGTTACGAAGACGCACTGCGCCACGCCGACTCGGCCAACGAAGTGCGCCTGCGCATCAAGCTCGCCCAGGGCGGCGACGCGCACACCCTGTCGCAGGGCCTCGACGGCGTCGAACTGATCGAACAATAGCGCGGCGGGCGCCGCGCATTCGCGCCGCCAGCCAACCGATCCGTGCCGGAACCAACCACCAGCATGGACCAACAAACCCTGATCGACTGGACCGGCCACTGGCCCGGCGTCAGCCACGAAATCAAGTGGCAGGACGATCTCGCCTTCATGGTCGGCGGAAAATGTTCGCGCTGTACTGCTTCCAGGGCAAGAACCAGGGCCAGTTGAGCTTCAAGGTCGAAGACGGCCGCCTGCTCGAATTCACCGACCGTCCGCACATCATCCCGGCCCCGTACCTGGCCCGCGCCCACTGGATCTCGCTGCTGCCCGGCTGCACCATGGACGCGCAGGAAAAGCAGGCGCTGATCCGCCGCTCCTACGAACTGGTGCGCGCCCGCTTGACCAAGGCAGCCCAGCGCGCACTCGGTCCCTGAGCCCGCCCACAGTGCTTATCGATGCGTAGGCTGGCGGTGAGCGCAGCGTCGTAGGCTGGCGGTGAGCGTAGCGAACCCCAGCGCCGTTACCGCCAGCCCACTGCCAGCGAGTTGGCGCGACCAGTCAAGGAGGCTATCCACTGCGAGGATAAGTTCCAAACTCTGCGCTTTATCAGCCCGAAGCTTATCCAGCGCGGACGAGTCGGTGAGTGCAGCGGACACAGCCCGCAAACGGTGCCCGCCCGCAATTCATAGGCTCACCTGGTGAGCCAGGCGCCCGGTATACCGAGTTCTGAACGCCACTGAGACCATGAACATCGTGCTCGACTGGATCAAAAAGCGGTTGCGGCGACCGGGCCCGGAGGCACCGCCCCGTGTGCTCCTTGAGCCGATGGCGGAGGAAGCACATAATCCAGCCCATGGACTGGAAACAGACAATCGAACGCTGGCGCAAGCTCACTCCGGAGGAACAAGCCCGGATTCGTCTGGCCCGCTTGCCGCGGAAAGTGGCGCGGAGCATGGCGTTCGAGGGCGAGCCGGTGGATCAGCGCAAGCTGGAGCAGGAACTCGACCGCCCCGCGCAGCAACCCGTCACGTGAACACCACGCTCGGCGTCCTCAGTTACGCCGAGCTAGCGCCGCACCTGGCCACGCGCGTCCAGGCGCTGCAAAGAGTGATCGCGGCTGGCGACTTCGATGACCGCACGCTCGACGAAGATATCCTTCTTGAGCTTCACCGACGCATCTGCGCCGACCTGGTTCCCGACATCGCGGGCCGCTGGCGCACGACCGACGTGGTGGTCGGGGCGCATGAACCGCCCAACTATCCCTTGGTTCCGCAAAGGATGCGCGAGTACGCGCTCGATTTGCAGACGCGCCTCGCGTCATTGCCGCAAGCGCCCGACGACCTGTGGCTCGAAACCCTCGCGTTCGCCGAAGGCAGGCTGCTCGGCATCCACCCCTTCGCCGATTTCAACGGCCGCGTCACCCGTGTGTTCATCGATCTGCTCACCCGCGTCCTCAAGCTGCCGGATGTAGACCCGACCCCCGACCCAGGCGAGCCGACGACCCGTTATCTCGCCGCCCTACGCGCCGCCGACCGCAACGACTGGCGCCCATTGATGGCCATCTGGCGGCAGCGCATCGAGGAGGGGTTGACATGATTCCCTACGATCTGATCCGCCAGTCTCGCGCCCCGGTTCAACTCATTGTCATCGCCAACGGAATTCGGTCACCGGTGATGACCAACTCCCATCAGGAAGCACCTGCCACCTTGCCTGCCGAGAACATCCTGCGGCCGCTCTGGACCCACTGGATCGAACGTCTGCAGCGCGACGATTCGTGGAAACTGGCCTTGTACGAGAGTGAATGCCTCAGGTCGGTGCGTCAGCCTCAGCGCCAGATCGGTTCGATGCGCTTCGACCGCACCGGTCTTTCAGCCAACGCTGCATCCGTTGCCGTGGGCGACTTGCAAAACACCTACGGCCGGCTGAATTGCAACGAAGCTGAACATGCCGACCGAAGCGAAGCCACAGAAACGCACGATCTTGCGTGCCCGGCAACAGCGCCCCGGAGAAAGTTGTGGCGGCACGGAAATTGGCAAATTGCCCTAGAAACGCACTGTTCCAGCCACTTCTTCAATGAGGCCGAACCGCCGCGGGGGATGGTACCTGCTGGAGGCGTCTGCGGCCAACCAAAGTCATTGGTCATAAGTTCAAACTCGCCGTTAAAGCTATACCATAAAGCTACGATCTACTTTTACATCCACTAAACATTGACACGTCTGGAATAGAGGAGCACGATGGCGCCGAACTTCAGCGGAGACAGACGCCATGAACGCGAACAACCAGCCGAACGACGGACTTGCAGAGTTGGTCCCAATCCCCTTTCCGATGGGCATTGCTCGGCAACTGCGAGCGCTTCCGCTCGCGCAACGGGCTGCGCTGGTCTCGGATCTGGTACGGCAAATTTTGTCCGCCAGTGCTGCTGGCGCGGCAGCGTGTGCGGCAATTAACGATGTCAATCCATAAATGAGAGGTGCATGATGATCACGTTGACAGTGTCCGATCTCCAACGGGCCGTGGCTGGCTCCGCCGCAGCGTTCCGCTCCATCTCCACCTTGCAACCTGCAGGAGGGAGCGGCGACAAAATTTTTCCGCCGACCTACAGCGGTGCCCAATACGCCACTGAAAAAAGACGGTTGCCGGGCCGCGACGAGCCGGTCGATTGCGTGCTGCTGGACTCCGTGCAATCGCAGGCCAACCGCATGGAACTCGCGTTGCTCGACGCCTGGGAGAGGGGCGACATTCCGCTGCCTGTCGTCAGCGTCGACTTCCGCGATCAAGGCTTGCCGAAGGCGCTGCGGGTGACCAGCCTCGAAGCACCGCATCGCATCGTCGATGCACTGCTGCGCGACAGCTTGCTGGATGGGAAGCCGTTCCGTAAGGCCGCGCGTGGTGAAGTGCTCGACCATATCGATAACAGGAACGCAACAGCGCTGTTCGAGTTATGTCCGACTGCACTGCTTTTCGGGTTGTGGGATTCGACAGGGCCACGCGGCGGTCTCGGTGCCAAGTTTGCACGGGCACTGGTGTCAGAGATCGTCGGTATCGACGCGGTGCCGGGGGTCAAAACCAGTAGCCGTATTGATCCCGCCCAGATCATGCTCGGAGCGGGGCCGGTGTACTTGAGTAAGGATGGCGGTTGGACCTTGATCGAGTCGGAAGCCAAGTTGGAAAAGGGCAAGCCTGTGAAGATAGGCAAAGAAGGTAAGCCTTCGGAGGTCAATCATGGCAATGTCACTCCCAGCATTGACTCGAAGGCTGGCGGGTTCACCGTTGCTTCCGCGCAGCGAACCACGACCTTGTCACTGCCGGCACTGCGTCGCCTGCGGTTCCCACTCAACGGCGAGGCTTCGGCGGAACGTGAACTAGCTGCGCGCGTGGCATTGGCCGCACTCGGCTTGTGCGCCGCGACGCTGGAGCGCGATCAGGGTTGTGATCTGCGTTCTCGCTGTCACTTGGTCGCGGAATCTACAGCGCAATGGGAACTGCTCAACCGTCCCGGCGAGACACCCAAGATCTATTCGTTGAATGCGGAGCAGGCCATCGAGCTCTATAAGCAGACAGTGGATGGTGCCCGCGTGGCTGGCATGCCGTGGCTGGCCGACGAACTCAAGCTTACGCCCTCTCCGCAACTGGTTGCGCTGGTGCGCAAAAGCCAGGAGCTGGCGGCCAGTGTGGCAGAAGCCAGCGGAGAGGCATGATGTTTGTCCTCGGCATCCGATACCTCAACGGTTGGGCGATGGCTACCGCGGACGGTGCGAAGAAGGAACGTGCAGAGTGGCCACCACACCCGGATCGTGTGTTCATGGCGTTGGCGGCGGCCTTCTTCGAAGGCGAGCGGCAGCCTGCTCATCGTGCCGCTCTGGAGTGGCTGGAACAGCTGTCGCCACCGGCGATCGTCGCCAGCGATTACGTACAGCGTGAGACCGTCACGCATTATGTTCCGATCAATGACGCCTCCTCTCCAACAATTCATTTGGACAAGATTGCAGCGGCCTCGCCGACGCAGGTTCACGCCGCGCTCGCCCTGCTGCCAGAGCATCGATTGCGTCAACCACGTCAGTTCCCAGTGGCTATCCCAGAAAACGACACGGTACAACTTGTCTGGCGGGACACGGACGTCCCTGATACGCATCGTGACGCTCTAGCGGAACTTTGCACACAGGTTACGTGCGTCGGCCATTCGGCTTCTCTGGTCCAGATGTGGTTGGCTGATCGGGCGGCCTCGCCAACGTGGCGCCCCGTTGAATCCGGCCCACCCGACAGGCGCTTGCGGGTGCCATCGCGTGGCCGCCTGAATGCGTTGGAGACCGCATTCAATGAGTCGCAGCGCTTGTCCTGGTTGCAGATGGAGCGGGCCATCGAACAGGCGAAGGGCAAGGAAAAGGTCGCGCTGAAGGCTGAGCTAAAGCAGCACTTCGACGGCCAGCCACCATTGATTCGTCGCCCACCTGGCGGCCTCTGGGCTGGATATGAGTCAGTGCGAGCCGAATCGATCAAGGTGGCGGCAGCCAGCACCATATTCAGCGAACGTTTGTTGATCTTTCGTCAGATCAGCGGCAGGCGCCTGAGCCTGGAAAGTGCATTGTTGCTGACACAGACGGTGCGCGACTACGTGCTCAAGATGTGCCCTGTGCAATCGCCGCCGGAATGGATAAGCGGTCACACGGCCGATGGCAAGCCCAGCAGCGATCCGCATCTGGCAGCTTTTCCGCTTCCGCACGTAGGCCATGAATACGCGCAAGGGCACCTGCTCGGATTTGCGCTTGCAGTTCCCCGTGACATCGCGCCTGCCGAGATCGGGCGCTGCCTTTCGCCATTGTTCGAACTGGATGACAAAGGCGCACCGGAACCTTTCAAGCTGTATTCCGGTGAACGCTTCGAGGCAACTTTTCAGTTTGACCTCGCCGACGAGGCGCCCCGCACACTCAAGGCGGAAACCTGGGTAGCAACTGCGTCGGGCGCAATGACATGGGCCAGCGTGACGCCGATTGTGCTGGATCGACACGGAAAATCGGGTGACCCGTGGCGGGAAGCGGAAGAGACGATCAAGCTGGCTTGTGAACGTATTGGGCTGATTGGGCCGCGACGACCGATCAGTGTGGAGGTCGGGCCGGTATGTCACTTCGTCGGCGCGCCGTCCGCCAGCGGCAAACGCAGTGGTTATCCGCACCTGATGCGCAAAGACGGTTCACAAAGGCATCAAGTGCATGCTGTGCTCACCTTCGCTCAACCGGTGCAAGGCCCGCTGCTGATAGGAGCTGGGCGTTTTCGGGGCTATGGGCTGTGCAGGCCGTGGCCGGCCTATGAAGGACGTCAAACATGAGCCTGTCCGCCGAGCGCTTCGCCGAATATTTTTTGGCCCTGCATGGTCATGAGCCGTTTCCCTGGCAGCAGCGGCTGATGCACCAAATATTTGATGGGAAGTGGCCGGACACGCTGGCGCTGCCCACCGCCAGCGGCAAGACAGCCTGCATTGACATTGCGATTTTCGCGCTGGCCTGTGGTGCGACTACTGCGCCGCGGCGTATCTTTTTCGTCGTAGATCGCCGCGTCATCGTAGACGAAGCGTTTGAGCGCGCAGCGAAAATTGCCACGGCCCTGCGTGATGCGCACGAAGGCATTCTCGCCGAGGTGGCCACCGCGCTTCGCAAGCTCGCTGGCGCTGGCGATGATCCGCTGGCCGTATTCCAGCTTCGCGGCGGGCAGTATCGCGACGACGCGTGGGCGCGCACGCCCACGCAGCCGACCGTGGTGTGTTCCACTGTGGATCAGATCGGTTCACGACTGTTGTTCCGCTCTTACGGTGCCAGTCCCTATGCTTGGCCGTTGCATGCTGGGCTCGCCGCAAACGACGCGTTGATTTTTCTGGACGAGGCGCACTGCGCCAACCCGTTCCGGCAATCCTTGGAGGCTATCGCCCGCTATCGGCGATGGAGTGAAACCACCGTTCCATCGCCATTTGCCCATGTCGTGCTCAGTGCCACGCCCGGCGAGATGGCAGCAACGCCTTTTGCGCTGGATGACGAAGACCGCGCCCATCCCGTGCTCAAACGCCGGATCAAAGCCCGCAAGCCGGCCAGACTTATCGAGTCCAAGGCCAAGACCGCCACAGTGTCTTTTGCCCAGGATATTGTTGAACAAACGAAAAAACTGGCCGATCGTGGTGCTCGTCGGATCGGCATCATCGTCAATCGTGTGGCAACCGCAAAGCAGGTTTATGCCCTGTTGGGCGACAAACTCAAAGTGCCTGCAGATCGCCGTGCGCTGTTCATTGGGCGCATGCGTCCGCTGGACCGCGATGATTTGATGCGCCGCTGGCAACCGACGTTTACCGCCGGATCGGATGTCAGGATCGTACAGCCCTGTTTCGCTGTCGCCACGCAGTGCTTGGAGGTTGGCGCAAATCTCGATTTCGACGCATTGGTGACCGAGAGTGCCAGCCTGGATGCGCTGCGACAGCGTTTCGGCCGACTGTTCCGGCTCGGTGAACCCGACCACATCGATCCATCAATGGGCCCGATAGCCGTGGTGGTAATGCCAACCATGACGGCAAAGGACGTTGATCCCATCTACGATGACGCACTACCAGGCACGTGGACCTGGCTAGTGAAAAATGCTGACGATGAGGTGTTTGATTTCGGTATTGAAGCAGTCGATACCGTGCTGCCGCGACAGCCCGAAGAGCGAGCGGCGTTCCTGACCGAGCATCACCTGCTGCCTGTGGTGACGGATGCACCGATCATGCTTCCAGCCCACGTCGACTGCTGGGCGCAGACGAGTCCGGCGCCGCGGCACGAGCCGGAACCGGCACTGTTTTTACACGGCATGCGGCGCAATGCACCCGAAGCGCAGGTGTGTTGGCGGGCCGATCTGGATGGTTTGGACGCGGAACACTGGTTGGATGCCGTCGTGTTGGTGCCACCTGCCAGCGGCGAGTGTTTGAGTGTGCCCGTGTACGTATTGCGGCGATGGCTCAAGGGCGAAGACACGGGCGCGGCGCTCGCCGATGTCGGCGCTACCGAGCCCGACGACGCGAGCGATGAGCGCACTGTATCCCACGCACCACGCATCGCACTGCTTTGGCGCGGGCCGGACGATAGCGTGGTGCTGAGCGAGGATGACAATGTTCGCGAGCTGCGACCTGGCGACACACTCGTGCTACCGACTGGTCTCAAAGGCTGGGACGTCTTCGGTGCCGTCAGCTGTGGCGACGATGGCGAACCCTTGGCCTTAGACCGCGGCGACGAGGCCAACGTTCAAGCGCGCGGGCGCGTCGCGTTGCGGCTTACCCCTGCACTCATCGATGGTTATCCCGCCAGCGGGGCACGAGACGCACTGCGAACCTTCGTGGTCGGCGAAGGGGGATCGGAGTTTTTGACGACTGCGGAGTTCCGCGCGGATTTGAGCAGCTGTCTCGGACAATTGATCAAAGCATTGCCCACCGACACCGACTGCTTCGGGCGGGAGTGGCGTTGGCTCATTGTTGCATTGACGCACCTGGTTGCACGCAAGGCGAGCTACGAACTTGAGAAACATCCGTCTGGCGGCCTGATTCTCACGGCCAGACGCAAGCTCATAGCGCGTGAGCGGGCAATGTTGCAGAAAGGTGCGGTGGGTACCGGCTTCAGCACTGAAGACGATGCTGCTTCGTTTACCGTGCCGGTGCCGCTGCCGGAACACCTGCAGGGTGTTGCCGATCTTGCCGCCGGCTTCGGCGCAGGCTGCAACTTGCCTGACGCGATATGTGCTGACATTACGCTAGCGGCCTCGCTGCATGATCTGGGCAAGGCCGATCCGCGCTTTCAGGCATGGTTGCACGGGGGCTTGCCGTTCCCCGTTCCTCGGCCATACGAGCGGCTGCTGGCCAAATCCGGCGGTGCAGCCAATCCTGTTGCGCGACGTCGCGCACGGGAACGCGCCGGCTACCCTGCGGGCGGACGCCACGAACTGCTTTCGGTGCGGCTGGCCGAGTCCGATCCGCGGATTCTCGCGCAAGCCAATGATGCGGAACTGGTGCTGCATCTGATCGCGAGTCACCACGGCCGTTGCCGCCCGTTCGCTCCGGTGATTGAGGATCCGCAGCCGCTGGATGTTGATCTTGATTTTGCGGGGCGCCGTTTGTGCGCCAATTCTGAAACCCTGCTGGAGCGGTTGGACAGTGGCGTGGCCGAACGCTTCTGGAGTCTGACTCGGCGCTATGGCTGGTGGGGGCTGGCCTATCTGGAAGCCATCCACATCCTCGCCGATCATCGTCGCAGCGAAGCCGAACAACAAAGGGAGAACGAGCAGTGATGAGCCACCAACTCCCGCTCAGCGGCCTGGACGGCGCCAACCCTCTCGGATTCCTGGCTGCACTTGGAACCTTGCGAACAGTCAGTCGCGTCGCATCTGAATACCAACCCAAGCTACTCTGGCGTGTGGAGGATGGCGCTTGGCGACCGGTGTTGCAAACAGTCGACGAACTAACACAAGACCTTCTGCTGACAAAGCTTGACGACGCCTTGAAACAGATGGGGGGTCATGCCGCCTGGGCGCTGGGCGACAATCTCAATGTGTCTCCTGCAAGTTTCCGCAGTTACGCGGCATCTGCCGCGCGCGACGCGCAACCCGGGAACTCGGCACATGCGGATTTTGCAGCAGCATTTGCATCCGAAGCGGTTATCGAAGTCATGCCGGGAAAGGACGCTGTCGTGTCGGATACAGCACTCAGAACCATGTCCGGTGCCGGCCATCAGCATTTCATCGGGTTCATGCAACAGCTCGTTGTGCTGACGAACGTCAAGCACGTAGCAAACACGCTGTTCGCCCCGTGGCGTTATGACGATGATAAGCCCAGCTTGCGCTGGGACCCCGAAGACGATCGGCGCTACGCACTTCGCTGGCACGAACCCAGTGGTGATCCGATCAAGACGATGCGCGGCGCAAACCGGTTGGCGATTGAAGCATTGCCGCTGCTACCGGTGATGCCGCGACGCGGTCGGTTGGAGACAACTGGATTCGCTACTTCAGGCAGTCGCGCGACCTACTGGACATGGCCGATATGGAGTGGCCCGATCGGTGTCGATGTCGTGAAGTCACTATTGGCGGATCGTCGACTTCAGGGTCGGGCGATGAATTTCCGAGAACTTGAGCGCGCGGGTATACCTGCTGTCTTCCGTAGCCAAAGGCTAACCGTTGGCAAATACCGCAACTTCACCATGGGCGTGCCGGCTTAGCCACCCACCCCATATGCCACCATCACATCCAAGCCCGCGCAGTTCTTGTAGCTTTTGAGGATTTCAATGGCAACGCTGGCCCTTCGGCAACTCGAATCGCTTGGGAAACGCTATCTCTGGTGGAAGACGCCCGACCAGATCGCGGCGCATTCCGATCTGCTTATTGCGCAGATCATGGATATCGGCACCTGGGACGACGGGGTGACGCTGGCGCATGCGGTTACGGGGGAGCACCTGTGCGAGGTGCTGCGGCATGCCGAGCCCGGCCAGTTTTCCGCCGAGTCCTGGCAGTTCTGGCATTTGCGGCTGCATCTGGCCGAACTCGGCGATGTACCACCACTGCCGCAACGGAGTTTTGAATGACGCGGTTCGATCCCCTGCTCTCTAACCTGCAGACGGCGCAACAGGCCATCAATCGTCTTCTGCCCAGTACCTGAGCCACCCGCGATGCGCCACCAGGAAGGGGGTCCGATCTTGCAAGAGGAAGAACATGATCATTCAGTGGACGCGGACGTGAAGCACACCGGCCGCTTCCGGCTGGTCGTCGATGATCGCGAATGCCGCGGGCCGATGCCGGCCCCATCGCGTTGGGCTACGGTTGCCGCTTCGGCCTCGGGCTGTTTCAGCGCGTGCCGCTTTAGCCACCCACCTGATACGGCACCACCACCTCCAACCCCGCGCCACTCTTGAAATCCCGCGTATTGCGCGTCACCAGGACGAGGCCATGATGCACCGCCACTGCTGCCTGCAACGCATCCGGCAACTTCCAGCGCTCGCTGTGACGCAGGCGGGCGGCGCTGTCGGCGATTTGTGTTGTGATCGGCAGCGTCGGAAACAGGTCGAGCAATTCCAGCGCCGACTCGGCCTGTGCGTCGTCGAAACCGGCCAGCACTTCCGCGCGGGTGATGACCGATACCGCGCACGCGGCGCCGTGTTCGGCCAGGTAGCGGGTTGCGGCTTCGATGCCATTGAAGTGATCGATCACGATCACCGAATCCAGCAGGTACTTCACCCGCGCTTGTCCGGCTCGTCGCGATCCCATTCGCCGCGCAGGCGTTGCTGCCAGGCGAGGGCGTCGCCCCGCTGCCACAGGCCGGCGGTGCGCGCCAGCGCCGTGGTCAGGTTGGGGACGCTTCGGCTCTGTTCGCGCAGGCGATAGCTCTGCACCGCCCGGCGCACCAGTTCGGTCATCGGCAGGTGCTGGCGGTGGGCTTCGCGATCCAGCCACGCCTTGTCGTCGGCATCCAGATTGATGAGGGTTTTGGGCATGCCGGCAGGATATCACATGCCCTATTTCTAGATATCCGTTCGCTTTGAATCACGCAGATCAGCTCGATCGCCCGCATTGGAGGCTCGTCGTGTCGCAACCATCCGATTCTGTTGTTCCGATCGCCGCCCCGGGCGCACCCGCCCAGGGCGAGCCGGCGCCGTTGATACCGGTGCGCATGTTGAACGAGCACGTCTACTGCCCGCGCCTGGCCTATCTGGAATGGGTGCAGGGCGAGTGGGCGGATTCCGCCGATACCGTGAACGGCCGCTGGCGGCACCGCCGCGTGGACAAGCCGAGCGGCGATCTGCCCAAGGCCACCGTCGCCGCTGCCGCCGCTCCCGGTGACGCCGCTACCACTGCCCACGGTGAGGCCGACGCCGACACCACCACCGAAACCAGCACCAGCACAAAAATCCACGCCCGTTCGATCACCCTGTCTTCGGAGTCGCTGGGTTTGATCGCCAAACTCGATCTGGTCGAAGGCGAGGGCAGCACCGTCACCCCGGTCGATTACAAACGCGGCAAGCGCCCGCATACCGAACGCGGCGTCTACGACCCCGAGCGCGTGCAACTGTGCGCGCAGGGCCTGCTGCTGCGCGAACACGGCTACACCTGCGCAGCCGGCGCGATTTATTACGTCGGCAGCAAAGAGCGCGTATCTGTGCTCTTTGATGACGAACTGGTCGCACTCACCCGCCAGGCAATCAACGAGTTGCGCGCCAGCACCCAGTCCGGCCAGATTCCCGCGCCCTTGATCGACAGTCCGAAATGCCCGCGCTGTTCGCTGGTGACGATCTGTCTTCCCGACGAGATTCACTACCTGCGCGACCCGGAAACCGTGCCGCGACCGCTGGCGGTCGCCCGCCACGAGGCGCTGCCGCTGTATGTGCAGGAGTTCAACGCCAAGATCGCCAAGAAGGGCGACGT
This sequence comes from Lysobacterales bacterium, assembly GCA_041741075.1. Lineage (GTDB taxonomy): Bacteria > Pseudomonadota > Gammaproteobacteria > Xanthomonadales > Ahniellaceae > 0-14-3-00-62-12. The sequence continues at coordinate 1,791 of JBGSKT010000654.1, read as the reverse complement.
GCTCGAAGTCAGCAAGGACGACCAGGTGCTCGCCAGCGTGCGCATCGGCGAGGTATCGCAAGTGGTGTTGATGGGCAATATCTATGTCACCGCACCCTGTCTGCAGGAACTCATGGCGCGCGACATCCCGGTCAGTTGGCACAGCTATGGCGGCTGGTTTCACGGCCACAGCGTCGGCAATGGCCACAAGAACGTCGAACTGCGTACCGCGCAGTACCGTGTCAGCTTCGATGATCGCCATTGCCTGCGCATCGCCCGCGGCCTGGTGGTCGCCAAGATCGCCAACTGCCGCACCCTGATGCGCCGCAATTGGAAGCCGGAAGCCCCGCCGGAACGCGCGCTGGCCGACCTCAAACGCATCCAGCAACAGGCCGAAAACGCCGATTCGCTGGCTTCGCTGCTGGGTTACGAAGGCCATGCTGCGGCGGTGTATTTCGCCCAATTCGCGAACCTGATCCGCCCGCCGCAGGCCGCCGACCGGCTCCATTTCGATTTCACCACGCGCAACCGCCGGCCACCCACCGACCCGGTCAATGCCCTGCTCTCGTTTGCCTACAGTTTGCTGGCGCGCAGCCTCACCGTCACCCTGCAGGCGGTCGGTTTTGACCCGTTTCGTGGCTATTACCATCAACCGCGCTACGGCCGCCCGGCACTGGCCCTGGACCTGATGGAACCATTCCGTCCGCTGCTTGCCGATTCGGTGGTGATCAACGCCATCAACAACGGCGAGGTCAAGGCCAGCGATTTCATCCGCGTGGCCGGCAGCGTCAATCTAACCGCGGTCGGCCGCAAAGCCTTCATCGCCGGCTTTGAACGCCGACTCAGCCAGGAAATCATCCACCCGCTGTTTGGTTACCGCATCGAATATCGCCAGTTGCTGGAATTGCAGGCGCGTTTGTTCGGCCGCCATCTGACCGGCGAATTGCCGGAGTTCAACCACTTCACCACCCGCTGACCGCCATGAGCGAACCGCATCTGTACCTGGTCACCTACGACATCCGCGACGACAAACGCTGGCGGCGCGTGTTCAAATGCATGAAGGGTTTCGGCGAGTGGCTGCAACTCTCGGTCTTTCAATGCCGACTCAGCGCGGTTCGTCACGCCGAAATGATCGCCGCCCTCGACGCAGTCATCCACCACAAGGAAGACGCCCTGCTGGTCATCGACCTGGGCCTGGCCGCGAGCGTGCAGCCGCGAGTGGTCGCCCTGGGCGAGGCGTTCAAGCCGCTCGAACGCGCACCGACCATCGTTTGATATGCCCAGCGCCAGATCAGCTTTTGTAGGAGCGACGGCACGTCGCGACCGTCGCCCGATCACCGTTGATCCGACCAGCGCCGGATATCAATCCTTATCCGTTCTCCCCCGGACTCGATCCGGAGACGAACGGATCAGGTGGCTCGGCTAAGACATCGCGCCAATCGGGTCGTTTGACATGCCATCGCCGGTTGCAACCTCAGCTACCCACCCATTCACCCAGCCCGCCGCCGCCCCGCGAGCGCTCCTGTGCTGCGGCCCAACCCGGCCAGCGCTCGCAGACCCCGCGATCGCTTGTCCATCAGCGACTTGCGCTACACTCCCGGAGCCGGGAAACCGGCTTGCAGCCGGACAACCCAGCTTGTTTCACCGACCGCTCGCAAAGCCGCCGTTTTTTGTCATCAAAACAAAAACCTGCGACCCGGGCGGTTTTCCGCAGCGATCCGCTGCGGCCTCATTGAAGCAGGTCGAACGGGGTTTCCGCCGGCGCCTCCTCCGCCGTTTTCCGCAGCGATCCGCTGCGGCCTCATTGAAGCG
>JBGSKT010000653.1:0-3201 GCA_041741075.1 Lysobacterales bacterium | reverse complement strand
TCGGCTGCTGGCGGCGCTGCCGATGCTGCGCGGTGGGGCGACCGTCGGGAGCTTCGCGGGCCGCGTTGCCATTTCACTGTTTGCCGACCGAGCGTGGGTTTCGCCGCCGGCCGATGGCGCCTCGATCACCTGGGCGAGCAGGCTTTCGATACGTAGAATCTGCGCCGTGTTCGGCGGGGTGTTCATCTCCAGAAAACTGGCGAAATAAGCGGCGAGATTGCCGATGTGGGTCACTTGGTCGCCGCTGGCGCGCTCGAACAGCGCATCGAGCAAGTCGGCAAACTGCTGTGCCAGCCCCAGTTGCCAGAGTTCCGAGAGTCCCGCCCATTGGGCTTTGAGCTCTGCCGCCTCGGCGGCGTTCAGCACGGTTTCCGTATTGGCGGGAAGGCTGGACATGGTAGTTGTGGTGGCGGGGTGATGAAAGCGGGTCCGGGTCGCGCAATCCGGTGGGTCGGTAGCCATGGCAGCAGCTTGCGTGCCGAACCCGGGAAATCGTGATGCGGTTCGCCATTGTGCGCTTCTGGTGCCCTGGTCTCCAGCGCGCGATGCGGCATTGCAGCGCAATGGCGGCAGAAAAACCGTCAGCTGGCGCACAGACCGGATTGGTCGCCGACCGCCTTCGGTGGCCGGAGACTGGCGCACTGGGGGAATACCCTGATGGCATCCTGGCCGGGGCATGGCAAACTGGCCGGCATTGCGCGTATCCGGTCGGCGTCATCAGCGCGGCGCGGGCGGGCCACCGCGCCCCGGTCGTGTCCGATGACCGATCCAACAGTGGGGAGAACAGCAATGAAATGGCGCGTCTACGGGTTGGCGTTTGGCATCTTTCTGGTCACCCTGGCCTATAACGCCTGGTACTGGGGCGGCGCGGCGCGGATTCCGGATCTGGGGCCGATCATCACTACCGCCGCCGCGCGGGAAGCACCGCTGGTCGACGCCTATCTGAGCCTGGGTGGGCAATTGTTGACCTGGACCGGGCAAGGCGGGGCTGCCGAGACCGCTGCCGAGGCCGCATTCGCACCCGCGCGGCAGCGTATTCTGGCGATGCCGCGACTGGCCATCGACGATCTGTTCGGCAATCGATACAGCACCGCACTATCCGTGCTCGTGTTCAGTCATTGGCTGTGCCCGCTGGCCCTGGTCATCAGCCTGATCGCCTGGTGGCTTCGACCGAAAGCGATCAAGACCCGCAAACTGGGTCGGCGCCTCTGAGTATCGGCGGCTCGATCGATGTGCGAGCGACTGTGGGAGCGACGGAACGTCGCGACTTGGCAATCGGGAGCAGTCGCGACGTTCCATCGCTCCCACAACAACCGCGCCGACGCCAGGCGCCGGTTGGAAACCGGGCCTCGCCTGAACCACTAATGCTGCGCTGCGTCAATAGCGAATTGCGGCATTGCAGCTTGACGGCACAATCTGTTTCAGAATAAGTTCCGTTCGCCCGTTTCCCGGGCCTGGGGATTTCCAGAACCCGACTCGGCGTCGATCAGCGCCGGGGTGGTGTTTCGCCTCTTTCCGGCGGCCGATTCGGCCGCCAGTCGGTGGTGGCGCCCAGGGTTGACGCATGGAGCAAAAAAACCGGCGGCCACGAGCCGCCACTCCAATCACTTTTGGGAAGAGAGAGATACCTACTGTGAATATTCGTCATGTAAGTGGAATCAAGGCCCTGGCCTTGGCGACCGTGGCCGCGCTCGGCGTTGGCGCCAGTGTCGACGTGCAGGCCGGTCAGGTGTACGCCGAAGCGCTCGGCTCCGGACAAAGCTTCGATCAGTTCATCGTCAAGTACCGTTCGGATTCGACGTTTGCCGGTTCCTCGCGCGCCGCGGTCTCGGGTGTTGCCGAGCTCGCCCGCCTGACCGGGCGGTCGTTGCGGCACGAACGCCGGCTGGCCGTGGGCGGCGAAGTGGTGAAGTTGGAGGGTCGTGCGCTGAACGCGGCTGCTGCCGCGAAGTTCATGGCCAAACTGGCCGAGGACCCGAACGTCGAGTACGTCGAGCCGGACGCCAGGTTCTACCCGGTATTCACCCCGAACGACACCCGCTACGCCGAACAGTGGCACTATCTGGGTGCGCCGGGCGGCCTCAACCTGCCCGCGGCCTGGGACATCGCCACCGGCACCGGGGTGGTGGTTGCGGTAATCGATACCGGCATCACCGCGCACGCCGACCTGTCGGCGAATGTGGTTGCCGGTTATGACTTCATCAGCAGCGCCACCACCGCGCGCGATGGCAATGGCCGCGATTCCAATCCACAGGACCAGGGCGACTGGACCACATCGGCCGATGGCTGTGGCGTATCCAATTCGTCCTGGCACGGTACCCATGTTGCCGGCACCATCGCCGCAGTGACCAACAACGCCAGCGGCGTTGCCGGCGTCGCCTTCAACGCCAAGGTGCAGGCGGTCCGGGTGCTAGGCAAGTGCGGTGGTTCCCTGTCCGACATCGCCGATGCGATCGTCTGGGCCTCGGGCGGCACCGTGTCCGGGATCCCGGCCAATCCGACCCCAGCCAAAGTGATCAACATGTCGCTGGGCGGCAGCGGCGCCTGCACCGCCACCTACCAGAACGCGATCACCGCGGCGGTGAATCGTGGCACCGTGGTCGCTGTTGCCGCGGGCAACTCCAATGCCGATGCGGCCAACTTCAGTCCGTCGAGCTGCAGCAATGTCATCGCCGTCGCGGCGCTGGACAAGGAGGGCAATCGCGCCTCCTACTCCAACTTTGGTGCCGTGGTCGATCTTGCCGCTCCCGGTGGTGAAACCGCGACCCTGAGCAAGGGCGTACTGTCCACGCTCAATTCCGGCACCACCACGCCTGGAAGTGCCAGCTACCAGTTCTACCAGGGCACCTCGATGGCCACGCCGCATGTCGCCGGATTGGCCGCGCTGATGCTGTCGAAGAACCCGGCGCTGACACCGGCCCAGGTCGAATCGACCATGAAAACCAATGTCCGCGCGATCACCGGCACCTGCTCGGGTGGCTGCGGCGCCGGCGCCGCCGACGCGACCAAGGTCCTGCAGGCGATGAATGGCACCACGCCTCCGCCACCGACCAGCACCGCGCTCAGCAATGGCGTCGCCAAGACCGGCCTGGCCGCTGCAACCGGTGCCGAACTGCTGTTCACCATGGTGGTCCCGGCCGGGGCCAGCAACCTGAAGTTCGTGATGAGCGGTGGCACCGGCGACGCCGACCTGTACGTCAA
>JBGSKT010000652.1:0-2563 GCA_041741075.1 Lysobacterales bacterium | reverse complement strand
CCACCGCGTTCTGCATCAGCCGCCCGCGTTCACGCACCAGGGCGGCGCCATCGGCCAGCGACAGGGCACCGGCGCAGACCAGGGCGGTGTATTCGCCCAGACTGTGTCCAGCCAGCCAGATCGGGGTCGGGTTGGCGGGATTGGCCGCCCATACCCGCCACACCGCGACCCCGGCCGCCAACAGCGCCGGCTGGGTCAACTCGGTGCGATTGAGTTCGGCTTCTGGGCCAGTCTGCGCCAACGACCACAGGTCCAGCCCGCACCCCGCCGAGGCTTCGGCGAAGGTCTGCTCGACCAATGGCTGCGCCGCGGCCAGTTCGGCCAACATGCCGAGCGACTGTGAGCCCTGGCCCGGAAACAGGAAAGCAAGATCGGTTGCAATCGGCATGGGGGACACTTCTCCAACAGGTTTGAACGAAACGACCAGGGTTGCCGGCGCCGGGCTGGCGGTCACCGCCATGTGCTCTCGCCAAGACGCCAGGAACGCCAAGGGAAGAACGGATCACCGCGGAGGAACCGGAATCAGAAACGCACCAGCGCCGAACCCCAGGTGAAGCCGCCGCCGAAGGCTTCCATCAACAACAGATCGCCGCGCTTGATGCGGCCACTCTGCACGCCTTCGTCCAGCGCCATCGGCACCGAGGCCGAGGACGTATTGCCGTGCCGGTCGACGGTCACGATCACCCGCTCCATCGGCATGTCCAGTCGGCGCGCGGTGGCGTCAATGATGCGCAAGTTGGCCTGGTGCGGGATCAGCCAGTCGATCGCTGATTTGTCGAGCTGGTTCGCAGCCAGGGTTTCCTCGACCACCGCGTCCAGGGTCTTGACCGCGACCTTGAACACCTCGCTGCCGCTCATCACCACGCGCACGCCGGCATTGACTTCGTCCGGCTTGAATCCGACTGACACGCCGACCGGGTTGTACAGCAAATGCCGGAAGGCGCCATCGGCGTGCAAATGGGTGGACAGGATACCGGCTTCGTTATCGGGCTTCAGCACCACCGCGCCGGCACCATCGCCGAACAGCACGCAGGTGCCACGGTCGGACCAGTCGGTCATCCGGCTCAGGGTCTCGGCACCGATCACCATCGCGGTTTTGGCGCTGCCGCTCTTGATGAACTTGTCGGCCACCGACAGCGCGTAGATGAAACCCGAACAGGCCGCATTGACATCGAACGCAGCGCAGCCATTGGCGCCCAGCTCGGCCTGCACCAGGCAGGCAGTGGACGGGAAAATCACATCGGGCGTGGTGGTGCCGACGATCAGCAAGTCGATTTCGCTGGCCTTGACCCCGGCCACCGCCATCGCCTTCCGCGCCGCACCCAGAGCCAGCGTGCTGGTGGTCTCACCCGCGCCGGCGATATGCCGCTGACGGATACCCGAGCGCGAACGGATCCATTCATCGCTGGTATCGACGATCTTGGCGAGGTCGTCATTGCTGACGATTTTTTCCGGCAAACAGGTGCCGGTGCCGACGATGCGTGAATAAATCATCGTGAAGTTCCCCGCTGGTCGATGGCAGATGACGATCCCGCGGCAGTCGCCGGTTCAGGGCACCTGCCGCTCTGTTCCGAAGCGGCCGCCACAGCGGCGATCAATCTTCGGCGTCGACCCGGTCGGACTTGGTCGCCACCACCTTCTTGCCACGATAGAAACCGTCCTTGCTGACGTGGTGGCGCAGATGATTCTCGCCACTGACCTTGTCGGTGGCGATCTGGGCGCTGCCAATCGCGCTGTGCGCACGACGCTGGCCACGACGGGACGGGGAAACACGACTCTTCTGAACGGCCATCTTGACTCTCCAACCAAGGCTTGAAATTTCTGAAATTGCGGCTGAGCAGCGGCGACGCCGGTGATCAGTTCTTGCGTAAAGCAGCCAGTGCCGCGAATGGATGCGGCGGCTCGACCGACTCCGGTTCACTGCTCCAGACCAGCACTCCGGCGTCATCACCCTCGCCACCGGGTGCAATCGGCACCAGCGGCAAGGCCAGAATCAACTCGTCTTCCACCACATCGGTCGGGCGAATACTATCGCCCTGCACCAGCAATGGCTCATATCCGGGCGGTAGCGCCGCTTCCTCGGCTTCCTGCCGGATCAAGCCGAGCCGGCTGTCGATCACGAACGGAAAGTCGAACACCAGGCCGCTGCGCTGGCAGGTCAGCGGCAACCGTCCTTCTACCAGCACCCGCACGTACGACACCAGATCCGCTTCGCGGCCGAACTCGACCGCAGCGACCAGCGAACCCTCGGCACTGGCCAACAAACCGCCAAGTCGCGGCATGGCCGCCAATGGCAGGCGCTTCTCGAAGCACCGCCCCTGGGTGACCATGCGCCACGGGTCCACCGAGTCGGGCCAAGCTTCGGACATAAGCGCGCCATGTTATTGGCCGCACCGCGCTACGTCAACCGATTTGCGGGAGTCGTCTGCGGGAGTCGATTTGCGGGAGTCGATTTGCGGGAGTCGGAAGTGGGGAGTCGGAAGTGGGGAGTCGGGAGTCGGGAACTGTGGGAGCGACGGAACGTCGCGACTGTCGGATCTGGCGAGACCTGTGGGAGCGGGGG
>JBGSKT010000651.1:0-3882 GCA_041741075.1 Lysobacterales bacterium | reverse complement strand
GTTCGGGCACCAGCACTTTTTGTGGCGCGGCTACCGGCACCGATCCGCTGCCGTAAAACTGCCGGTACAGGTGCCAACGGACATAGGCACGCTGCACGCGCGCGGCCAGGCCATTGCCACGCGGGCTGGCGTCCTGGTACCAACGGCGGATGCTGGCTTCGTCGTAGAGCAGATCGACCGGGCATTCGACGAATACCGGGCCGGGTACGCCGGCCTGCGCTATGGCCAAGGCCGCGGCGGTCGCGGGACCGAGTTCGGCCACCCGGTGCAGCTTGCGGTAATGCTTGACGTGCGGCCGGATCATCGGACCCTGGTCGATATCCTGTAGGGCACCACGACCCTGCAGGGCGGTCGGGGCGGCACCACCGATCAACAGTAGCGGCGATTGTGCGAGCTGTGCGTTCTTGAGCGCGGTGAGGGTGTTGCTGACGCCCGGCCCGGCGGTGACCACGGCGACCCCGGGCCGACCACTCAAGCGCGCCGCAGCGTCGGCCGCGAACACGGCATTGGCCTCGTCGCGCACATCGATGATGCGGATGCCACGCGCCCTGGCCGCCGCCAGGATCGGCGCGATATGTCCGCCACAGAGGGTATACAGACTGGTCACACCATGGGCCAACAAGACTTCTGCGACGCGGTCGCCACCGGTTCGGACGGGATTCTCGGTCATTGGGCGAAAGCTCCTTGGGTCGGCAGCGGCATGGGTTGTGCCGAGCGCAAACTAGGCCGATTCATGCGGATCGACGGAACGGGAATTAGTCGCTTCGCGAACGCCCAGCAATTGTTCGCGCAGTAGTCGATAGTCGATCTTGCCGACCCGGGTGGTCGGCAGGGCCAGATGGAAGCTGATCTCGCGTGGGCAGGACCACTTGATCAACTGCTCGCGGCAGCAGCCAATCAATTCTTTGGCGGTCTCGGCACTGGCCTGGTTCGGGTCGCGAAGCACGATGCAGCCGTGCACGCGCTCGATCTGCTGCGGGTCGGGCAGACCGACCACGCAAGCCTCGGCCACCTTGGGATGGGAGAGCAAGACCGCCTCGACCTGGGCCGGGTAGACGTTGAATCCGGAGGTCTTGATCATGCGCTTTTCGCGCACGCTGAAATAGAAAAATCCATCGGCGTCCTGACGACCCAGATCGCCGGTATGCAACCACAGGCGGCCGTCGGCGTGACGGCGCAGGGTGGCGGCGGTCGCCTCGGGGTCGTCCAAATAGCCTTCCATCAGCGTCGGGCCGGCGATGCAGATCTCGCCTTCCGCGCCGATTGCTACTTCGGCCTCGCTTCCCGGCCGGCAGATTTTGGCCAGCATGTCCGGGAACGGCAGCCCGATCGAGCCCTCGCGGTAGTGCCCGAGTGGCATCGCCATGATCGCGGTAACCGCTTCGGTCAGCCCATAGCCTTCGAGCAGGCTGATCTCGCCGCCATTGGCGCGCACCAGCGCCTCGAAGGCTTCCTTGACCGGGCGCGGCAGGGTATCGGCGCCGGAAAAGGCGGCGCGCAGGAACGATAGATCAGTGCGCGCCAGCCGTGGGTTGCGGCTCAGCGCCGCAAACAGGGTCGGCACCCCGACCAGCAGGCTGGGACGCTTCTTCCGGAGCAGGTGCGCGACCTGATCGGCGTCGAACTGCGGCACCAGGATGCAGGTGCCACCGGCCATCAGGGCGGCGTTCACGCAAACGCCGAGTCCGAAGCCGTGAAAGATCGGCAGGATGGCGAGGATCGAATCGCCGGCCCGCATTCGTCCCCAGCACGCGGTCTGCAGGCCCTGGGCGATGATCGCCCGATTGGACAGGACGATGCCCTTGGGCCGGCCGGTGGTTCCCCCAGAAAACAGGATCGCCGCCGGGTCCGCAGCTTGCACCACGGCGGCCGGCTGGCGCGGATACCGGCGGCGCATCAGGGCCTGCCAACAATGCACGCGCGGATCGGCTGGAATGGCGGCGATGTGCCGACCCTTGCGCCACCAGAAGGCGACGCGCTTCAGGGGTGATAGAAAGTCGCCGATCCGCGCCAGCACGATCGTCTGCAGCGGCAGTTGCGGGCGCGCCGCGACCACCCGCGGGTAGACCGCGTCCAGGGTCAACAGCATGCGCGCGCCACTGGTATCGAGATAACCGGCAATCTCGACCGCGGTCGATAGCGGATGGATCAGCGCCGGCAACGCGCCCAGCCGATTGGCGGCATAGAACGCGATCACCCCTTGCGGAGTGGTCGGCATCACCATCAGCAGGCCTTGCCCGGCGCGGAGCCCAAGCGCGTGCAGGGCGTCTCCCGCGCGGTCGATCGCGGCCAGCAGATCGCGATAGGTCTGGCGGGTATCGAAGAAATCCCAGGCCACCGCCAAGGGCGCGCGCGCCGCGCTGGCCGCGATCATCCGGTACAGGCTCGCCTCCGGGTAGTCGAGGGTGCTTGGCACCTCACCGTAGAAACGCAACCACGGACGCTCGGCAGCCAGCGTGGCCGCAGGGCTTGCATCCGCTATCCGGTCGTCAATCATGGCGTCGATGCTGATCCGGAGTCAGTCACGCGACCTTGACCGCAGTCAATTCCAGCACAAAATAGGGAACGGCGTAGCCCGGATGAAGCGCAGCGGAATCCGGGCTACGTGGCTTCCGTCGCTCGCCCACGCGCGGTGCGGCAATCAGGAACTACACGACAGTGCCGAGCAGCCGGCGCGATGGCGCGCCCACTCGGGCCGCGGTGCGGCCAGGTCATCGGCGCCGGGCTGATCGGTGTAGGGATTTTCCAGCACCCGCAGCATGCGCAGCAATGGCGCCATATCCCCCTCGGCGGCGGCGTCGATGGCGAGTTGCGCCAGGTAATTGCGCGCCAGGTATTTCGGGTTGACCGCGTCCATGCGCGCGCGTCGTTCGGGTTCGCCTATGCCTTGCGCCTGCAATCGCTGCTGGTAGCGGACCAGCCATTCGTCCAGGCGCTGCTGGTGGGGTTCGGCCAGTCCCGCCGGGTCATAGAAGGCGATCGCGAGTGGCGCTGCCGGTGCGTGCGGTGCGGCAGTAGGGTGGATAAGCGCAGCGCATCCACCACCCGGGGCTGCCGGTGCGTGCGGTGCGGCGTCCATCTCCACCCGGGCGAGCTGGCGAAAGAACAGGCTGTAGTCGGTCTCGACCGCGGCGAGCAGCCCGAGCAGATCGGCGTACAGGCGCTGGTCGGCCTCGTCATCGAGCGTCGCCAGGCCGAGCTTGTGCGCGCTCATGCGGCGATGTGCGGCATTGAATTCGTCGCGGTAGCCGTCGAGCCCCGCCTCCAGCGACTCGCGATCGACCAGGGACAGCAGTGCCCCGCCCAGCCGCGACAGATTCCAGGCCGCAATCTCGGGCTGGCGTCCGAAACAGTAGCGGCGGCCCTGGGCATCGGTGGTGTTCGGCGTCCACAGCGGATCGAAGCCTTCGAGCCAGCCGTACGGACCATAGTCGATGCTGAGGCCGAGCGCCGACATGTTGTCGGTATTCATCACCCCATGCACGAAGCCGAGACGCTGCCAATGCGCGATCAACTGCGCGGTGCGCCGGCAGATTTCGGCGAACCAGCGCGCGTAGCGGTCCGGCGCTGCCGCATCGATGGCCGGATAGTGCCCGGCGATCAGGTAATCGAGCAGACCGACCAGCAGTTCCTGCTCGCCGCTGGCGGCGTGGATCTCGAAATTGCCGAAGCGCAGAAACGAAGGCGCCACCCGGCACACGATCGCCCCCGGCTCCAGCGCTGGATGGCCGTCGTAGAACAGGTCGCGGAGCACCGAATCGCCGGTCGCGACCAGGCTGAGTGCGCGCGTCGTCGGTACGCCCAGGTGGTGCATGGCCTCGCTGCACAGAAACTCGCGCAGCGACGAGCGCAGCACCGCGCGGCCGTCGGCGTGGCGCGAAT
>JBGSKT010000650.1:0-2339 GCA_041741075.1 Lysobacterales bacterium | reverse complement strand
GTCGGCCGATTCCTCGCTGGCCGCTTCGACTTCCACGCGGGCGTGGCGCGCCAGCACTACGGCCAAATCGTGTTCCTTGCCGAGCCGGAGCGACGGAATGCTGATGCCTTCCGGCAACTTGAGCTGCGAGACATGCACGATATCGCCGAGGCTCAGGCTAGCGAGATCGACTTCCAGGAATTCCGGGATGTCCTTCGGCAGACAGTAGATTTCAATTTCGTTCATTTCGTGGGTGATGACCACACCCGCGGTCTTGCCGGCCGGCGAAATTTCCTGATTGATGAAGTGCAGCGGCACCTTCAGCTTGAGCTTCTCGGTCTCCGACACGCGCTGGAAGTCGAGGTGCTGGATGCGCAGCTTGAAGGCGTGCCGTTGGATGTCGCGGAACAGGACCTTCTGCACCTGGTCGCCGACCTTCATGGTCAGGACCGAAGAATAGAACCACTCGTGCTGCGAATACAAAAGCGCCAGCTTGTGGTCGAGCTGGATGTTGACCGGTGCCTGTTTGGCGCCATAGAGCACGGCCGGAACCTTGTCGGCGCGGCGGAGGCGGCGGCTCGCACCCTTCCCCTCTACAGCGCGGAGTTCTGCCTGGATTTCATGAACGCTTGCCATTTGTGCATTTCCTTACGGTTGGGAGTCGTTCGCGACCAAACGACCCGGATGATCGGATCAGCGCCCTGCCCGGCCCCGATTGCTAAGGCCGGACACGCCACCGATCCGGAAAAATCAATCTACGTAGAGCGAACTCACCGACTCGCCAAAAGCCACCCGACGCATGGTTTCCGCCAGCAACTGCGCCACCGACAACTGCCGGATGCGCTCACAGGCGCTGGCCGCTTCGTTGAGCGGAATGGTGTCGGTGACCACCAGTTCGTCGATGCCGGAGTTCATGATGTTGGTCAGCGCCGGCCCGGACAGCACCGGATGGGTACAGTAAGCCACCACTTTTCGCGCGCCGCGCACCTTGAGCGCGCTGGACGCGGCACACAGGGTGCCGGCGGTATCGACGATGTCATCGACCAGCACGCAGACCTTGCCGTCGACGTCACCGATGATGTTCATCACCGTGGCCTCGTTGGCGCGCGGCCGGCGCTTGTCGATGATCGCCAGATCGGCGTCGTCGAGGCGCTTGGCGATCGCCCGAGCGCGCACCACGCCGCCCACGTCCGGCGACACCACGATGATCCCGTCGGTGCCGTGGTGCCGCCAGACATCAGCCAGCAGCAGCGGCGACGCGTATACGTTGTCCATCGGTATGTCGAAGAAACCCTGGATCTGGTCGGCGTGGACATCGACCGTCAACACGCGGTCGGTGCCGACCGCCTGGATCATCTTGGCGGCCACCTTGGCGGTGATCGGCACCCGCGCCGAGCGCGGCCGCCGATCCTGCCGGGCGTAGCCGAAATACGGCACCACCGCGGTCACCGAGGCCGCCGAGGCGCGCTTCAGCGCATCGATCAAGACCAGCAATTCCATCAGGTTCTCGGCCGAAGGCGCCGAAGTCGGCTGGATCACGAACACTTCCTGGCGGCGTACGTTCTCCTCGATTTCGATCTGCACCTCGCCATCGGAAAATCGCCCGATCTGCGCTTTTCCGAGTGGCACGCCCAACTGCTTGCAGACCGACAGCGCCAGTGCCCGATGCGCGGTGCCGGCAAATACCAGTATTCCGTCCGACTTGCTCATGACCGCTGTCTGCCCACATTGGATTTTGCAACGCAAAAAGCGATGGCTGGGACGGAAGGACTCGAACCTTCGAATGCGGGGATCAAAACCCCGTGCCTTACCACTTGGCGACGTCCCAGTATTTTCTATTGCGCCCTACCGCCGACCCGCCGCGTGGTTGGCCATCCGGCATGGCGACCGTGCCCGTGTTGCTGGTTCATCATACCCATCTATCCGGGCCAGGCCGAAACGGCCTGTCCCAACGGCGACACTGACAGGCCGCGGACCACAAAAGCCTGCCACGCGAGCGGGCAGCGTCGAACCACGTCCAGACCCTGTTCGCGTGTTGCCAACTGCGCGAATACCGCCGAACCACTGCCGCTCATGCGCGCCGGCGCGAATTGCGCCAACCAGGCGAGTGCCGCGGCCACCTGCGGGCAACGCGCCACCACCCGCGGCTGCAGATCGTTTCGCGTGGCTTCGCCCGAAAGGAAGCGTGGAATTGTGGTGGGCGGCGTATCCCGTGTCAATGCCGGATCGCCAAACACTTCCCGGGTGGATACGGAAACCCCCGGAAAAACCACGACATACCAGGCCTCGGGCAGCGCGAGCGGCTGCAACTGCTCGCCCACGCCCTCGGCCCAGGCGCTGTGGCCATGCACGAACAGCGG
>JBGSKT010000649.1:0-3877 GCA_041741075.1 Lysobacterales bacterium | reverse complement strand
TGCGCGGCACCAGCAGCAGCAACAGGGCCAACGCCAGCGCCGCGATGCCCACCATGGTGGCATAGCGAATGATCAGGAAGGCCAGCGGAAACGGCCACCAACCGAGCCGCACGCCGGGTCCGGCGGCGAGCAGGGCGAGCGTGGCCAGCAAGGCCAGAATCAGCGGGCTGCGCACGAACTTCATCGGGTTGCTCCGCGGCGGGGTTGGGTGGACAAGCGTAGCGCATCCGGTCCGGCGGACCGACGACAGAAGACGGAGGACAGAAAAGATCATCGCCGGGGGTTAAGTGGAAGCGGTCGATCGCAGCGATGTTGTCTATTCGGTGGATGCGCTTCGCTTATCCACCCTACACCGGTCTGCTGTGCTCTGGAAATCAGGCCGCGCGCGAGGCGCGTTTGCGGTCGTTCTCGGTCAGGTGGCGTTTGCGCAGGCGGATCGCCTTGGGGGTGACTTCGACCAGTTCATCGTCTTCGATGAACTCCAGCGCCTGTTCGAGCGACAGTTTGACCGCCGGGGTCAAGGTCAGATTGTCGTCCTTGCCGGCGGCACGGAAGTTGGTCAACTGCTTGGCACGCAGGGCATTCACGGTCAGGTCGTTTTCCTTGGCGTGGATGCCGACCAGTTGGCCTTCGTAGATTTCTTCGCCCGGTTCGACCAGCAGGCGGCCGCGCTCCTGCAAGGCAAACTGCGCGTAGGCCGGCGAAAAACCGGTACCGTTCGAGATCATCACCCCGTTCTGGCGGGTGCTGAAACTGCCCTCGCCTTTCGGTCCATAGTGATCGAATACGTGGAAGATCAGGCCGGTGCCGGCGGTGATGGTGCGGAACTCGCTCTGGAAGCCGATCAAGCCGCGCGCCGGAATCAGGTAATCGAGACGTACCCGGCCGCGGCCGTCCGGTTCGATATTGCGCAATTGTGCGCGGCGATCGCCGAGGCGCTGCATGACCGCGCCCTGGTAAGGCTCATCCAGATCGCAGATCAGTTGTTCGAACGGTTCCATCTGCTGGCCGTCGATCTCGCGGATGATCACCTCGGGCCGCGACACCGCGAGCTCGTAACCTTCCCGGCGCATGTTCTCGATCAGGATCGACAGGTGCAGCTCGCCGCGCCCGGAGACGCGGAATTTTTCCGCTTCCTCGGTATCCTCGACCTTGAGCGCGACGTTGTGCATCAGTTCGCGGGTCAGCCGGTCGCGCAGCTGGCGACTGGTCAGGAACTTGCCGCCGCTCTCGATCTTGCGTCCGGCAAACGGCGAGTTGTTGACCTGGAAGGTCATGCTGATGGTCGGTTCGTCCACGGTCAGCGGCGGCAGCGCCTCGGCCGCGTCGAGCGCGCACAGGGTGTCGGAAATGCCCAGTCCATCGATGCCGTTGATCGCCACGATGTCGCCAGCCTGGGCCTCGGTCGTTTCGCGCCGCTCCAGGCCCATGAAGCCGAGCACCTGCAGGATGCGGCCATTCCGCCGGGTGCCGTGGTGGTCGATGATCGCCACCTGGGTATTCGGTTTGATCCGCCCGCGCTGGATGCGACCGATGCCGATCTGGCCGACATAGCTGCTGTAGTCGAGCTGGCTGATCTGCATCTGGAACGGGCCTTCGGGATCGACCGACGGCGCGCTGACGTGGTCGATGATGGCCTGGAACAAGGGGTCCATGTTGCCTTCGCGCACGTCCGGGTTCATGCCGGCGTAGCCGTGCAGCGCCGAGGCGTAGACCACGGTGAAATCGAGCTGCTCCTCGCTGGCGCCGAGACGGTCGAACAAATCGAAGGTGGCATTGACCACCCAGTCCGGACGCGCGCCCGGGCGATCGACCTTGTTCACCACCACGATCGGCTTGAAACCCATCTGGAAGGCTTTCTGAGTGACGAAACGGGTCTGCGGCATCGGGCCATCGAAGGCATCGACCAGGATCAGCACCGAATCGACCATCGACAGCACGCGCTCGACCTCGCCACCGAAATCGGCATGGCCGGGGGTATCGACGATGTTGATGCGGTAGTCGCGCCAGGTGATCGCGGTGTTCTTGGCGAGGATGGTGATACCGCGTTCCTTTTCGATGTCGTTCGAATCCATCACCCGATCCGGCACCACCTGGCGCTCACCGAGCGTGCCCGATTGCCTCAGCAGCTGGTCGACCAGTGTGGTTTTGCCGTGGTCGACGTGGGCGACGATGGCGATGTTGCGCAGATTCTGAATGGACATGACAAAGACCGCGCACGTTGACCGCTGCGGTTAGACCCGGTTGAGGAGGGGCGCGGAGTATAGCCGAAGCCGACCCGAGCAATTGATCGGTAGTTGCGTGTCGCTCGGCGGCGGTCCGAAACCAGTGCCCGGTGCGTCGCTATCTCGGCGCAACCGGTGCCGGCCGATCGAAGCGAGTGCCCATAGGGTGCGGCTGGACCAGCGGTCGGCTTCAGGCCGGTTTCTTCGGTGCCAGGAACGGGACCAACTGGCGCAATTTGGACTGTTTGGCCGGCCAGCGTCCATCCAGATAGGGGTGTTCCGGATAGTTCTGGCGCAGCACCCGGGTCGTTTCGTCGCCCAACTTCTGCTGGCCCAGGCGCTTGTAGCTTTCGGCCAGGATCGCCAGTGCCGTGGCCGCCTGCGGCGCCTCCTGGTAGGCCTCGAGCACCAGTTTGGCGCGCGCCGCCGCCGCCACCCAGGCACCGCGACGGAAGTAGTAGCTGGCCACCATGATTTCGCCCTGGGCCAGACCGTTACGCAGGAAAATCATGCGCTGGCGAGCATCCGGCACGTACTCGCTGTCGGGAAACTTGGCGATCAGTTCGCCGAAATCCTGGAAGCTCTGGCGGATGAACTGCAGGTCGCGCCGGGTCAGGTCCTTGGAGAAATACTTGGCCAGGAAGCCACTGTTGCGATTGAAATTGATCAATCCGCGCAGGTAGTAGGCATAATCGATGCGAGGATGGGTCGGGTACAGCTTGATGAAACGGTTGACCGCGGCGGTCGCCTCGTCTTCCTTGCTGGTTTTGTACAGCGCATAAGCGAGGTCGATCTGGCCTTGTTCGTGGTAGCTGCCGAACGGAAAGCGCGCGACCAGGCGCTGGTACATCTTGACCGCACGGTCCATCTGGTTACGATCCAGCGCGCGCTTGGCGGCGGCGTAAAGCTGGTCGGCCGGCAATTTATCAGCGGCTTCCATGCGCACACTCTTGCCGCCGCAGCCGGACCCGAAGGCCAGCACCAGCGCGATCAGCATCATTGACACAATACGGTGAATGGACATGCGAGCTACCCTGAAACCGACCGCCATGATAGCCCAACTGTCATGCTGGAGGCCGGTGCCCGATTCGGCGCCGGTTCAGCCCGTAGCACGCAAGGAGTGTTTGTGACGCCCATCCATCCCACAACAAGCATCGATGAGATCGGCCCCGACGCGGCGCTGGTCGCCGTGGTCGAGGCCCCGCAATCCGGCAAGCGCTTCGACCAGGCCCTGGCCGAACTGTTTCCGCAATTCTCGCGCAGCCGCCTGACCGGCTGGATCCGCGAAGGCCTGGCCACCCGCAACGGCGAGAGCGCACGACCGCGCGATCCGGTGCGAATCGATGACCGGCTCGAACTGACGGTAACGCTGCCCGACCAGATCGACGACGCACCCGAGGCGATCGCGCTCGACATCGTTTATCAAGACGCCGATGTGCTGGTGATCAACAAACCGGCCGGACTGGTCGTGCATCCGGGCGCCGGCAATGCCAGCGGCACCCTGGTCAATGCGCTGTTGTATTTCGATCCGACCTTGCGCGCGGTGCCGCGCGCCGGCATCGTGCACCGCCTGGACAAGGACACCTCCGGCCTGCTGGTGGTGGCGCGCAACGTCGAGGCGCATGCCGCCCTGGTCGAGCAACTGGCCGCGC
>JBGSKT010000648.1:0-3834 GCA_041741075.1 Lysobacterales bacterium | reverse complement strand
GGGCGACCGGCCGCGGTCCTTCGCCTTCGGCAGTGTGGCGCGCAGCGCATCCAGCGAGACGCTGGCAATTTCATTGCCGTGCTCGCGGCGCGGCACGCGGCCGTCCGGCGCGATCGCCTGGGCGAAGTTGATTTCGTAGCTGGCCGGCAGTTGGCCATCTTCGCCGCGCAGGGTTTCGTAGTGCGCGAGCACCCGCTGCATATGCCGGCGTCCGGTCAGTCCGCGCCGGCGTTCGCGGTCGGCATTGCCGGCGCCGATGCCCTTGAGCTCGCGCATCAGCGTCTGGACATCGGGATAACCGAGTCGGACGCGTTCGACATCCAGCACCGGATCCTTGAAGCCAGCACTCTGCAGCGTGTCGCCGACATCGTGCAGGTCGAGGAAGCGATTGATGTGCGGATCGCCATCGACCGTGGCGAAGCTCCGCCGCAGTTCGATCAGCGTGTCCGGCCCGAAGCTGGAAAACAGCAGCCAGCCGCCCGGGCGCAGCACTCGGCGGAACTCGGCGAAGACCCGTGGCAGGTCCTCGCACCATTGTAGGCACAGGTTGGAAAACAGCAGGTCGATCGATCGATCGGCAATCGGCAGTGCGTTGGCATCGGCACAGACCCGTCGGAACGGCCGCCACCAACTGGTCCTGCTGGCGGCGGCCTTGAGCATCGGCAGGGCCAGATCGAGCGCGATCACTTCGGCCCGGGTATGGCGCCGGCGCAGGGTGGCACAGGCGCGGCCGGTGCCGGCGCCGATATCGAGAATGCGCGCCGGTTGCAGCGGCAGCTCGCAGGCCCGTTCCAGCAGTTGGTCTTCGACCTGGACTTGCAATCGGGCCAGCGTGGCATAGGCCGGGGCGGCACGTCCAAAGGCCGCGCGCACGCGGCGCACATCCAGGTTCATCCGACTTCGACCTCGGTGACCAGGGCAAACAAGGTCTCCAACACCTGGGCGCGGTGGGTGAGGAAGGGCGCGTGCCCGGCCTTGGCGATCAGTTCGAAACGCCCGCCGGCGATGCGCGCGCCCCATTCCATCGCAGCCGCCGGTACCAGCCGGTCGCGGCTGCCGGCGATCCACAGGTTGGGCACCGCAATCCGCGAGATCTGCTCGCGCAGGTCGGTGCGTTCGAGCAGGCCGAGCGCCAGTTCGAGAATCTGCGGGTCGGGCAGGCCGCGTTCGAACAGGTGCGCCTTCAGGTCGCGCAGCCCCTGCTGGGCGTTTTCGTCGCCGTGCATTTCCAGCGCCAGAAAGCGCTGGATCGCGCCGTCGTAGTCGGCTTGCAGGTCGTCGTGGAATTGCTGGAATACACTTTGCGCCACCGCGTGCGGCCAGTCCGCGGCGACCACGAAACGCGGTGAGGCACCGATCAGGGCCAGGCCCCGCACTGCCGGCGAAGCGGTCGCCGCCGCACGCATCGCGATCAATCCGCCCAGCGACCAGCCGACCCAGATCGAGGGCGGCAGCAGCCGTCCCAGCCGATCGACCAGGTCTTGCAGTTCGAATCCGTTTTCCGGGGAACGGCTCTCGCCATGACCGGGCAGATCGACCACGTGTACTCGGCAGCGCTCGGACAGCCGATCGGTCAATTCCTGGAAAATACCGCCATGCATGGCCCAGCCATGGATCAGCGAGACATCGGGGCCGCGACCGATCGACTGGATGTGCATGGTGGGTCCTTTGAAGGGCGTTTTAGGTTTTAGGTTTTAGGTTTTAGGTGTTCGGTGTTCGGTGTTCGGTGTTCGGTGTTCGGTGTTCGGTGTTCGGTGTTCGGTGTTCGGTGTTCGGTGTTCGGTGTTCGGTGTTGCCTGAATCTGAAAACCGAAAACCGAAAACCGAAAACCGCGTTCTAGCTGGCCTGGCCCAGCGCCCCGGCGGTCTGCCGCAGGGCACCCAACAGGGCCTCCACATCGGCCATTGTATGCCCGGCCGATAGGGTGATGCGCAGACGGGCGGCG
Source organism: Lysobacterales bacterium (assembly GCA_041741075.1). Lineage (GTDB taxonomy): Bacteria > Pseudomonadota > Gammaproteobacteria > Xanthomonadales > Ahniellaceae > 0-14-3-00-62-12. The sequence goes on along the minus strand of JBGSKT010000648.1, from coordinate 1,888 downwards.
TGCTCGGGCACCGTCGGCGGGCGCACCGCCGGCACATACATTCCCTGCTGTTCCAGGGACTGCGACCAGGCCAGCGCCGCGGTGCTGGAGCCGATCAGCAGCGGCTGGATCGGCGTATCCGATGGCAGCAGCTGCAGACCGATTGCGGCGGCCCCGCTCTGAAACCGCTGGATCAGTTCCTGCAGACGCTGGCGCCGCCACTCTTCATCGCGGGCGATGCGAACCGCGCACAGGCTGGCGGCGGCCAGCGTCGGTGGCAGCGCGGTGGTGTAGATGTACGGCCGGGCAAACTGGATCAGTGCCTCGATCAGCGCCTCGCTGCCCAGCACCGCAGCGCCAAAACTGCCCAGGGCCTTGCCCAGGGTCAGCATCAGGATCGGCACCTCGGCCAGGCCGAGGCCAGCACTCGCGACGCTGCCGCGGCCGTGCCAACCGAGCACACCGACGCCGTGGGCATCATCGACCATCAGCGTCGCCTGCTCGCGCGTGGCGAGCGCAGCCAGGTCCATGAGCGGCGCCAGATCGCCGTCCATACTGAACACGCCGTCGCTGGCCAGTAGCGCGGCCCGGTCCGGCTGTGCCTGCAACAGGCGTTCGGCGACCTCGGTGTCGGCATGCGCATAGCGGCGCAATTCGGCGCCGGAGAGGCGGGCGCCATCGAGCAGACTGGCATGGTTGAGCTTGTCCTGTACGCACAGGTCGCCGCGGCCGAGCAGGGCCGAAAGCACACCCAGATTGGCCATGGTGCCGGTCGAAAACAGCAGCGCGCGCGGATAGCCGATCCAGTCGGCAAGTGCTTCTTCCAGCGCCTGGTGCGGCGCGCGGTGGCCACCGAGCAGGTGTGCGGCGGTGGCTCCGACACCCCAGTCGTCGGCGGCATTCTTGAGCGCGGCGACCAGTCGCGGGTCCTGCGCCAGCCCGAGATAATCGTTGCTGGCAAAACTGATCAGCGCGCGGCCATCGACCAGAATGCGCGAGCCGCTCACCGCATCGATGCGCCGCAGGCGACGGTCGAGGTCGGCGCGCAAGCGTTGCTGGCAGGCGGCACTGGCGCGATCGATGAGTGAGATTCTGGGCATGGGTGCTGCAGGCCGGAATTTGGGCGTACGGGGGTGAAGCAGACGTCGTCCCGGCGAACGCCGGGACCCAGTGTCCGAGGCTGCGACCATGGTCACCGCTGGGCCCCGGCGTTCGCCGGGGCGACGCTGGCTTTGCGTCAGCTACTGCGGTTCATCAATCATGCCTGACCTCACGCCGCAACCAGACCGAGTTTGTCGAACAGGGCGCGGTCGGCGGCGGTGTCGGGGTTGCCGGTGGTCAGCAATTTCTCGCCGTAGAAGATCGAATTGGCCCCGGCCAGGAAGCACAGCGCCTGGAGTTCCTCGCTCATCGCCTCGCGTCCGGCCGACAGCCGGACCATCGACTTTGGCATCAGCATGCGGGCGACCGCGATGCTGCGCACGAACTCGAATGCTTCGAGCTCCGGGGCTGCGCCGAGCGGCGTGCCGGCGACCGCGACCAGACGGTTGATTGGCACCGAATCCGGGTGCGCCGGCAGATTGGCCAGCGCCCGCAGCAGGCCGGCACGATCGCGGCGCGACTCGCCCATGCCGACGATGCCACCGCAGCAGGTCTTGAGCCCGGCGTCGCGCACGTGGGTGAGCGTATCCAGGCGATCCTGGTAGCTGCGCGTGCTGATGATTTCCGGGTAGAACTCCGGGCTGCTGTCCAGATTGTGGTTGTAGTAGTCGAGCCCGGCGGACTTCAGCGTCGCCGCCTGCCCGGCATCGAGCATGCCCAGCGTGGCGCAAGTTTCGAGGCCGAGCGCGCGCACTTCGCGGACCATGGTCGCGACCCGTTGCAGATCCTTGTCGCGCGGCGAACGCCA
>JBGSKT010000647.1:0-2427 GCA_041741075.1 Lysobacterales bacterium | reverse complement strand
GCTGGCCGCGCACGGCTATCCCGAGGCGCCGCGCGCCGGCGACCCGATCGACGGCCTGACCCACGACCCCGGTCCAGATTGCAAGATCTTCCACTCCGGCACCCGCGTGGTCGGTGACCGCATCGTCAGCAGCGGCGGTCGCGTACTCTCTGCCTGCGCCCTGGGCGACAACCTTGATCGCGCCCGCACGCGCGCTTATGCCGCGCTCGCGCAGATCGAACTCAAAGGCAGCTTCTTCCGCCACGACATCGGCCATCGCGCGCTGATGTCGTTTTGAATTGGTCGATGCGCGGTACGTATCCACCCTTCCGTTCGTCTGTCCTCTGTCCTCTGGACCGGATGCGCGGTACTTATCCACCCTACCTTGATCGGAAGTGGGGTGGATAAGTACCGCGCATCGACCAGCGCTGACGTTCAGTGCAGCCAGTGCCCACCGCGTTTGCGCAGCAGCGGGCGTTGGCCGGGTTCGTTGGGCGGGAAGTTTTCCTCCGGTCCGGCCGGCTGATTGCGCCAGTATTGCTGCACGTCGGCGACCGCGGCGGCGACGCTGTTCAGGGCGATTTCGAATTCTTCGTCGCTCAGTTCGGCGATTTCTTCACCCGGATCGACTTCGAACAGGCCCTCGTGCGCAGCCACCGCGATCAGCGGCGAGAGCAGATCAAGCAGTTGCGGGTCGCCCTGCATGCGCGCCTCCCAGACCCCCGAACGCAGATCGACGCCGAGCGAGAAGCCTTCGCACCAGCCGCGCGCGCTGAGCACGGTTTCGCCTTCGCTTTCGCCTTCGCTTTCGCCTTCGGCTGCGCGGTCGACGTCCTGGCCGGCTTCGGCCTGGTCTACGTCCTCGTCTTCGTCCTCGAACGGATCGATCTCGCCGAAGATCGGCTGGTAGCTCAGTGCTTCGAGTTCCTGCACGATGCTGTTGTACAGCCGGATCAGCAGGGTCAGCACGCGATTGGCCTGCTCCTCGTTTTCGAAGCCGCCCTCCTCGCCGATGATGTGGCCCAGCCATTCGTTGGCCGGGATCGGTTCCGGGCCGACCACGATCGAGGTCAGCAGGCCGTGCACCGCGTCCAGCATCAGCGCGCCGGCCTCGGCGCGGCCGACCAGAAAGGCATGCAGTTCATCCAGTTCGCTCGCTTGCAAGCCCAAGGGCGCGGTTGCACTCATGTTTCGATCTCCACCCACACCGGGGCATGGTCACTGGGGCGTTCCCAACTGCGCGGACCGCGGTCGATGCCGGCCGCCCGTACCCGGCCACGCAAAGCGTCGCTGACCAGGATCAGGTCGATGCGCAGGCCACGGTTGCGGCGGAAGGCGCTGGCACGGTAATCCCACCAGCTGAACTGCCCGCCGCCATCCTCGCGGAGGCGGAAGCTGTCGCTGAATCCGAGCGCGAGTAGACGCGCGAATGCTGCGCGCTCGGCGCTGCTGCACAGCACCTGTTCGAACCAGGCTTCCGGGTCGTGCACATCGCGATCATCCGGCGCGATGTTGAAGTCGCCGAGCACGACCATCTCCGGATAGCGCTGCAATTCTGCGGCCAGATAGGCCTGCAGTGCTTGCAGCCATTCAAGCTTGTATTGAAACTTGTCGGAATCGAGCGCCTGGCCGTTGACCACGTACAGGTTGACCACCCGGATGCCGGCAACGGTCGCCGCCAGCACGCGCCGCTGCGGGTCTGCATAACCGGGAATCCCGGCCAGTACATCGTGCAATGGCGTCCGGCTCAGGATCGCCACGCCGTTGTAGGTTTTCTGCCCGGATACCGCAGCGTCGAAGCCGAGTGCGCCGAGCTCGGCCCGGGGGAAGGCCGGGTCTTCGAGTTTGATCTCCTGCAAGGCCAGCAGGTCGGGTCGCGCCGCTTCGCACCAGGCCTGCAACTGCGGCAGTCGCACCTTCAGCGAGTTGACATTCCAGGACGCGATCTTCATCGGCAGATGTTAGCGTGAAATTCGCCGGAGTCAGAGCGCGGCCGGTTGCGCCGGCGGTGCTGCTTGCGGGTCATCGCCGCGGCGGCGACCGCAGCGAATCGGCGGCGGCCGGGCGCGGGTTTGACCGGCAGGTTTTTTCCAACAGCCGAATGGGTGGAAAGTTTTTCGGGTTTTCAGTGCCGCCCTTGAGTACAGTTGCGGTCTCGATCCCGTCAGGGCGCCCGGCGCCCGCTTCCCGATGGCACTGTCCTCCGATCAACGCGATTACGCCCAGGCCCTGCTGCTCAAGGTGCACTGGTACGCCGCCCTGCCCGAGGCCGCGCAGCGGCTGCTGCTGGCCGCGGCCGAATGGCGTGCTTTGCCCGGTGGCGACGTGTTGTTTTATGAGGGCGAAACCGCCGACGCTGCCTATCTGGTGCTATCTGGCAGTCTGGCCGCCTACCGCGCCGGTAGCGAGGGCCCGGAACGGATCGGCCTGATGGTGCTGGGCGAGAGT
>JBGSKT010000646.1:0-2669 GCA_041741075.1 Lysobacterales bacterium | reverse complement strand
CCTGGCGTTGGCTGCTGCGCCGCTGCTGCTGGCGCGGCGGGCGTTCGTCCGAGACTTGCTCCGAGCGCGGTGGCGGGGTGAAGCCGGACACCTCGATCGCCGCGATCGGGTGCTTGATCAGGCGTTCGATGTCGCGCAGATAACCGACTTCCTCGTGATCGACCAGGGACAAGGCCGAGCCGACGCTGCCGGCGCGGCCGGTACGACCGATGCGGTGCACGTAGTCCTCGGGCACGTTCGGTAGTTCGAAGTTGACCACCTGCGGCAGTTGGTCGATGTCGATGCCGCGCGCGGCGATGTCGGTCGCGACCAGCACCCGCACCTTGCCGGCCTTGAATCCGGCCAGCGCCTGAGTGCGCGCCGACTGGCTCTTGTTGCCGTGGATGGCGGCGGCGTTGATGCCGTCCTTGACCAGCTTCTCGGCGAGTTTGTTGGCGCCATGCTTGGTGCGAGTAAACACCAGCACCTGCTGCCAGTCGTGCTGGCGGATCAGGTGCGCGAGCAGGTCGCGCTTGTGGCCCTGCGGCACCCGCACCATCGATTGCTCGACCAGTTCCGAAGCGGTGTTCTGGCGCGCCACCGAAACGCTTTTTGGGTTGTGCAGCAGGCCGTTGGCGAGCGCCTTGATCTCGTCCGAAAAAGTCGCCGAGAACAGCAGGTTCTGGCGCTGCTTGGGCAGCACCGCCAGCACTTTCTTGATGTCGCGGATGAAGCCCATGTCGAGCATGCGGTCGGCTTCGTCCAGCACCAGGATTTCCACCGCCGACAGATCGACGGTGCGCTGGCCGAGATGATCGAGCAGGCGTCCCGGCGTCGCCACCAGGATATCGACGCGCCCGCGCAACGCCTTGAACTGCGGGTTGATGCCGACGCCGCCGAACATCACCATCGAGGTGATCGGCAGGAATTTGCCATAGGTCTGCACCGACTGCTCGACCTGGGCGGCGAGTTCGCGGGTCGGCACCAGGATCAGGCAGCGTGGCCGCCCGGGCCGGGAAGGAATCGGCCGGGTGGTCAGGTGATGCAGGATCGGCAGGGTAAAGCCGGCGGTCTTGCCGGTGCCGGTCTGGGCGGCGGCGAGCAGATCGCCACCGGCCAGCACCTGGGGGATGGCCTGCGCCTGGATCGGGGTGGGCACCGTGTAACCGGCTGCGGTGATCGCGCGCAAAATGGGTTCGGCCAGCGCCAGGCTGGCAAACGTGACTTCAGTAGACATGGGTTTTCCTGCGACGGCCCGTTGCACTTACCGCAACGCCAATCGAGGCAGACGAAAAGTGATCGTGAGATCAGTTGAAAGAGAGGGCCCGCGGCGATTGGCTGGTTGCGGGCACGGCGCACTATAGCAGAACCAAGCAGCCCGGATGGAGCCGTCGCCCCGGCGGAAGCCGGGGCCCAGTTCGGAGGACAGAGGACAGACGACGGAAGACAGCATGCCGTCGCCCCGGCGGAAGCCGGGGCCCAGTGGGGGGTCTGGCGACTTCGTTCGGCACTGGGTCCCGGCCTGCGCCGGGACGACGGTATCTTGGCTACGCTGCTGGGGTTCGCTACGCTCACCGCCAGCCTACGCCGTTGCGGTTCTGGGAGAATGTCCTCTGCATCCGCCTTCGCCACCGGAGATCGATATGCCCGTCCCGACCGCGCGATCCGCTGCTTCCGGTCCGGCGCCGGATCTGCTGATCGGACTCGACCAGGGCACTTCCGGCAATACCGTACTGGTGGTCGATCGCGATCTGAACGTGCTGGCTCGCGCCAATGTCGAGTTCGAGCAGCATTATCCGCAGCCGGGCTGGGTCGAACACGATCCCGATCAGATCTGGGAGTCGCTGCGCGCCGCGCTCAGGATTGCGTTGGCCGATATCGACCCGCGCCGTCTGGCCGCGATCGGGGTGACCAATCAGCGCGAGACCACCTTCGTCTGGGACCAAGACAGCGGCCAGGCGGTGGCACCGGCGATCGTCTGGCAGGACCGCCGCAGCAGCGAATGGTGCACCGGGTTGAAGGCGCTGGAAGCCGATACCCGCGCGCGTACCGGGTTGCCGATCGACGCGTACTTTTCGGCCGGCAAACTGGCCTGGATCAAGCAGCGTCACCCGGGCCGCCGGCTTGCCTTCGGCACCGCCGATACGCATGTGCTGCGCCGGCTCAGTGGCCAGTCGCTGACCGATCCAAGCAACGCCAGTCGTACCTTGCTGCTGGATCTGGCCAGCGGGCAGTGGAGCGAAACGCTGACCCAGCGATTCGGCGTGGAAGGCGTGGCGCTGCCGCGGCTGGTGGCCAGTTCCGGTGTCTGTGCGAGCGTGCGGGGGGTGCCGGAATTGCCCGACGGATTGCCGATCGCCGCTATCGCCGGCGACCAGCCGGCGGCGCTGTTTGGCCAGGGCTGCTTTGCCGTTGGCCAGGCCAAGATCACCTATGGCACCGGCAGTTTCGTGCTGGTCAATACCGGGGCGGTGCCGATCCCGAGTCGGCACGGACTGCTCAGCTCGATCGCCTGGAAGATTGGCGCGGACACCTGCCATGCATTGGAGGGCGGCGCCTTCATGGCCGGCGCGCTCGGCGCCTGGCTGCGCGACGGCCTCGGCCTCATTGGCGATCTGGACGAACTGGAGCCGCTCGCCGCCAGCGTCAAAGACAGCGGCGGGGTGTGCATCATCCCGGCCCACGCCGGC
>JBGSKT010000645.1:0-4681 GCA_041741075.1 Lysobacterales bacterium | reverse complement strand
GCTGGCCGCGCGCGCAAGCGCCCGCGGTCTGGCGATCAGCGAGGCGGTGCTCGACTATCTGTTTCGCCACGCCCCGCGCGACCCGGCCAGCCTGTTCGCACTGATCGACCGGCTCGATCGCCAGAGCCTGGCCGAGGGACGCGGCATCACGGTGCCGTTTCTGCGGCAGCTACTGCGCAGCGACGTGGCGGGGTGAGGGTTGGGGAAAGGGCGTTTTAGGTTTTAGGTTTTAGGTGGGCAAGATCAAATTGTGGCCGGAGACGGAAGGTCGCCGTGGTTGCGCTGTCGTGGTCGTGGTTGAGTCCGCACCGGAAAGTGGTCACAATGCGCGGTCTCAATACCGTGTCGGGGCGTAGCGCAGCCTGGTAGCGCACTTGCCTGGGGGGCAAGGGGTCGCGAGTTCAAATCTCGCCGTCTCGACCAACTCATTCGAAGCTGCCGCCCGCAGCCGGGCGTCCGCTCCAGGCCAGTCGGCTTTTGCTGACTACGCGGCGCTTCCCGCAGGGGCAGTCGCCGCGCTACCGGGTGCCGGATCGACCCGGCTTGCCTTTACGCGCCGAATGATGCCGAATAGCGGCCTGATTGCCCACTGGAATCCGCCGCATGGATGGATCGATGCCCCTGGCCGAAGTTGTCGCCGCGCTGGCGCCGCCGCTGGCCGTGCTGCTCGGCCTGTTGGTCGGCAGTTTTCTGAATGTGGTGATCCTCAGGCTGCCGCCCAGGCTCGAATACCTGTGGAAGCAAGATGCCCGCGATATTCTGGAATGGCCGCAGCCGGAGATCGACCAGCGTCCGCCCGGCCTGGTGGTGGAGTCCTCGCATTGCCCGCAATGCCGGCATGCGCTGGCCTGGTGGGAGAACATCCCGCTGTTGTCCTGGCTGATCCTGCGCGGGCGTTGTCGTGCCTGCCGGACACCGATCTCGCTGCAATACCCGCTGGTCGAGGCGCTGAGCGCGGCCGCTTCGCTGCTGGTGGTGCTGCGTTTTGGTTTCAGCGTCGAGGCCGCGGTCGGCCTGCTGTTGACCTGGACCCTGATCGCCGCCGCCGGTATCGACCTGCGTACGACCCTGTTGCCGGATCAGTTGACCCTGCCGCTGCTGTGGCTGGGCCTGATCGCCGCAGCCTTTGGCGTGTACGTCGAGCCGACGACGGCGATCTGGGGCGCGGTCGCGGGCTACCTGTCGTTGTGGTCGGTGTACTGGGGCTTCAAATTGCTGACCGGCAAGGAAGGCATGGGTTATGGCGACTTCAAGTTGCTGGCCGCGCTCGGCGCCTTCTGTGGCTGGCAGGGTCTGCTGCCGATCATCCTGTTGTCCGCGCTGATCGGTACCGCGATCGGCGGGGCGTTCCTGCTGATCGCGCGGAAGGACCACCAGACCCAGTTGCCGTTCGGACCGTATCTGGCTCTCGCCGGCTGGGCGCAGTTTCTGTACGCCGAGCCGATCTTTGCGGTCTATCAGCGTATGCTCGGGCTGGGCTAGTCCATGGCCGCAACCGTGGTGGCGGTGACCGGCGGGGTTGCCTCGGGCAAGTCCGCGGTCTGTGAACGGCTGGCCGTACACGGCGCCAGCGTCATCGACGCCGACCAGGTCGCCCGCGAACTGGTTGCACCGGGCCAACCGGCGCTGGCCGAAATCGTTGCGCGCTTCGGGCCGGACATTGTCGACGCGAACGCGGTGCTCCGGCGCCGCGCCCTGCGTGAACGCATCTTCAATGACGCACCGGCCAGGCGTGATCTGGAAGCGATCCTGCATCCGCGTGTGCGCCAGGTGCTGCGCCAACGCGCCGCCGGCGCGCCAGGGCCGTACGCGGTGCTGGCGATTCCGCTGCTGATCGAGAGCGGGAATTACGACTTCGTCGATCGCATCATCGTGGTCGACGTCGATCCGCAAACCCAGCTGCGCCGCCTGATGACGCGCGACGGCGTGGATGCGACGCTGGCAAACTCGATGATCGCTTCGCAGTGCAGCCGCGCCGAGCGGCTGGCGATCGCCAGCGACGTGCTGATCAACGACACCGATCTGGCCACTCTGTTCGCCCGGGTGGACGCGCTGCATCGGTCGATCCAGGCCGTGTCCACAACTTAGAGTCGAAATTGCGGGAACTGGCATTGTGGGAGCGACGGCACGTCGCGACTTGGCTAGCGGAGCGACAGTCGCGACGTGCCGTCGCTCCCACCGTGGTCGCGTTCACCATGTCCGATCCCACAACCGCGCCGTGCGTCTCAGCCCTCCAGATTGATCCAGGTTGCCTTGATCTCGGTGTATTTTTCGAAGGCGTGCAGAGACTTGTCGCGGCCGTTGCCGGATTGCTTGAAACCGCCGAACGGCGCGGTCATGTCGCCGCCATCCCAGTAGTTCACCCAGACGCTGCCGGCGCGCAGCCTGCGCGCGACCCGGTGCGCGCGGGCCAGATCGCGTGTCCACACGCCGGCGGCGAGGCCGTAGTCGCTGTCATTGGCGATCGCCAGCGCCTGCTCCTCGCGGTCGAAAGCGATCACCGACAGCACCGGGCCAAAAATTTCCTCGCGGGCGATGCGCATGTCCGGTGCGACTTCGTCAAAGATGGTCGGTTCGATGTAAAAGCCGCCGGTCTCGGCCAGGCTTTGTCCACCACCCAGTCGTAACCTGGCGCCCTGTTGTCGGCCCTGCTCGATATAGCCGAGCACGCGCTGCATCTGCATCTGGTCAACCATGGCACCCATCATCGCGGTGGGTTCGAACGGATGGCTGGGGGCGAGTTTGCGCCCGGCACTGGCGACCAGGTCGACAAACTCGTCCTTGATCGAACGCTCGACCAGCAGGCGCGAGGCGGCGGTGCAGACTTCGCCCTGGTTGTAGAAAATGCCGCTGGCGGCGGCTTCGGCGGCGCGCTCCAGGTTGGGCGCGTCGGCGAACACCAGATTCGGACTCTTGCCGCCGCATTCCATGAAGGCGCGTTTCATGTTCGAGCGCCCGGCGCATTGCAGCAGGTGTTTGCCGACCGCGGTCGACCCGGTGAAGACCAGTCCATCGACCTGCATATGCAGGGCGAGTGGTTCCCCGGCACCTTGGCCGGTGCCGGGCAGAACATTCAATACGCCCGGCGGCAGGCCGGCTTCAATCGCCAGTTCGGCAATGCGGATCGCGCTCAGCGGGGATTTTTCCGAAGGCTTCAGGATCACCGAATTGCCGGTGGCGAGCGCCGGCGCGATTTTCCAGACCGCCATCAGCAGCGGGAAATTCCACGGCACGATCGCCGCCACCACGCCGAGCGGCTCGCGGGTGATCAGCCCAAGCTCATCGTTGCCGGTGGCGGCGATTTCGCCATAGACCTTGTCGATCGCCTCGCCGGTCCAGCGCATGCAGCGCACGCTGGCGGCAACATCGACCACCAGCGCGTCGTTGACCGGTTTGCCCATGTCCAGCGATTCGAGCAGGGCCAGTTCCTCGGCGTGGGTTTCGAGCAATTCGGCGAAGCGCAGCAAAACCTTCTTGCGCTGGGTCGGGCGGCGCTGCGACCAGCCACCAGCCTCGAACACGCGCCGGGCATTGGCTACCGCCAGCTCGACATCGGCCTGCTCGCATTCGGCGACCCGGGTCAGCACCCGGCCATCGATCGGGCTGATGCAGTCGAAGGTCTTGCCGGACGCGGCGTCCACGTAACGGCCATCGATAAAGGCCTGGTTGCGCAGGCGCAGGGCGTCGGCGCGGGCTTGCCAGTCGGCTCGGGTAGTCGGGGCTTTCATCGTTCAGGGTTCCTGGGGCTGGGGACTAGGGGCTAGGGGCTAGGGAAAAGTTGGGTAGGCTGGTGGCGAGCGCAGCGGTTTTTAACGGCGGAGCCGGTCACCCCAGCATCGACGCTGCGACACGGTTGCATCCGAAAACCGAAAACCGAACACAACGCACTTAAAACCTAAAACCTGAAACCCAAAACGCCGCTGCTAAAAAGTCGGCGGCGTACTGGCACTGACCAGCACCGCCTCGGTGGTGCCGACATTGCGAAAGCGGTGCGGCTGGCGGCTGTCGAAATAATAGGCCTCGCCGGCGCCAAGCACGCGCTGGCACTCGCCGACGGTGACCTCGACGGTGCCGCTGATCACCACGCCGCCTTCCTCTCCCTGGTGCGACAGCATGCTGTCGCCGGTGTCGGAACCGGCCGGCATCACCTCGCGCAGGATGCACATCTGGCGCTGTTCCAGGTGACGGCCGACCAGGAAATAGTGGATGCCGTTGGTGCCGAGATCCGGTTGTTGGTCGAGCGCGAAGAACGGACTGTCGTCGCCGTCGTCGCTTAGATCCAGGGTGAAGAAGCCGGCCAGCGAAATCGGAATGCCATCCAGCAACTTCTTCAGCGAGCTGATCGAAGGGCTGACCTTGTTCTGCTCGATCAGGGAAATGGTGCTGTTGGTCACGCCAACGCGCTTGGCCAGCTCGCGTTGCGAGAGCCCTTTGCGTTTGCGCACCAGTTGCAGGCGGATGCCGATATCCATTTCAGATGACCGAGGACAGAGGACGGATGGGTTGCGGCAGCGCGCTGTTGTGGGAGCGACGGCACGTCGCTTCCAGAAGACAGAAGACAGAAGACAGAAGACAGAAGACAGAAGACAGAAGACAGAAGACAGAAGACAGAAGACAGAAGACAGAAGACAGAAGACAGAAGACAGAAGACAGAAGACAGAAGACAGAAGACAGAAGACAG
>JBGSKT010000644.1:0-5505 GCA_041741075.1 Lysobacterales bacterium | reverse complement strand
GGCCAGCGCCTCGCCGGCCGCGATCGTGGTTGCTTGGCCGTGTCCGCCAAAGGCCTGGGCGTGCCACAGTCCGGGCTCGATCTGGCCTAGTTCGGGCATTTCATGACGGGCATAACTCATCAGACCGCTCCAGGCGCTGTCGATCCGGACCGCGCCGAGTTGCGGAAACACCCGCGCCAGATCGGCCCGAAGCAAGCGCGCCACGGCCTGCGGCGAACGGTCGACAATCGAGATGCGCCCGCCCCAGAGCAGGCGGGTGTCCGTCATCGGACGAAAATAATCGAACGCGAAACGGCTGTCGTAGACCGCCGCCCGGGTGCCGGGAAAGATCGTCGCCAGCCGCTCGCCGAGCGGCTCGGTGGCCATCGCATAGGTGGCGATCGGCAGTACCGAGCGATCGATCCTTTGCACCAGCCCAGCCAGATAGCCGCCGCAGGCAAGCACCACGTTTGGGGCATCGATGCGGGCACCGTTCGCGGTCGTCAGCCGCCAGCCGCCCGCGCTCGGCTGCAGGCTAGTGACCGGCGAACGCTCGTGGATCGCGGCCCCGAGCCCGCGCGCCGCGTTCGCCAGACCACGCGCCCATTTGAGCGGATGCAGGTGCAGGGCATCGGGTTCGAACAATCCGGCATGATAGCGCGGACTGGCCACCCGGGCCTGCATTTGCTGCGGACTCAGCCATTGCCAGTCGCTGCCGAAGTGTTCGCGCAGCAGGCGCTGGCGCGCGCGCAGCATGCCTTCATCACGAAACCAGTTCGCCCAGATCACTCCTTCATCGACCAGATCACAATCGATCGCGTAGCGCCCGATGCGCTCGCGCACCAGTCGCACCGCCGCCTGGGTGCTGACATACAGTCGCCGTGCCCGCTGCGGGCCCAGACACCGCAGCAGATCTTCTTCGGACCGGGAAAACCCGGCAAACACAAAACCGCCATTGCGCCCGGACGCGCCAAACCCGACCGCTTCGGCCTCCAGCAGCACCACCCCACGCTGGCCGCGCTCGGCCAGACTGAGCGCGGTGCCGAGCCCGGCATAGCCCCCGCCGACGATCACCACCGAAGCCGCATGTTGCCCGGACAAGGCCGGCAGCGCCAGGCCGGGGCCGGCGCTGGATTGGTAGTAGGTCGGTGGATCGAGGTCGGAATGGCGCATGGCGAGTGCCTGGCGGAAACATCGGGGCATTATTCACCCATTGCGTTGGTTTCGGTTCGTCCGGCTTGGAACGCAGCCCTGATCGACCATCTCCGCTGATGTAGGAGCGACGCTCGCGTCGCGACCTGGCTATCGAGGCGAGAATCGCGACGCAAGCGTCGCTCCTACAACGGCGGTGCTGGCCTCCATCCGGGCTGCGCGCTGGCGCACTCATCCAATCGCGGCCAGGGCCTGTTGCAGGTCGGCGATCAGGACTTCGGGGCTTTCCAGGCCGATCGAGAAGCGCACCAGGCTGAGCGGGACGCTGCATGGGTCGGCGAGGGAACGCCATGGGCGCACGCCGCAGACCGGAAACACCAGCGATTCGTAGCCACCCCAGGACGAAGCGATCAGGAAGCGATCCAGGGCATCGACGAAGCGCTCGATCGCGGCAATGTCGGGCACGTCGAGTTCGATCGAGAACAGGCCGTTGGCGTGGTGCAACTGGGCCGCGCTCAGTGCCGACTGCGGGTGCAGTACGTGTTGCGGGTAGTGGATGCGGTGCACCCGCGGCTGGCTATCGAGCCAGCGGATCACTGCAGCGGTGGTGGCGGCGGTCTGCGCCAGCCTTGCCGGCAAGGTGCGCAGGCCGCGCAACAGCAGCCAGGCATCGTGTGGTGAAAGAATACCGCCCAGGGTCATGTACGGCCCGGCGAACACCTCGCGCAGCAGGGCCTCGCTGCCGATCACGGCACCGGCCATGACGTCGCTGTGGCCATTCAGATACTTGGTCGCGGAGTGCACGACCAGGTCGATGCCCAGCGCGAGCGGGCTCTGGCCGAGTGGGGTGGCATAACTGTTGTCGACCACGGTGCGGATGCCACGGGCGCGGGCGATCGCCGCGATCGCGGCCAAGTCCTGCTGCTCGAAGGTCAGCGAGTTCGGGCTTTCCAGCACGATCAGCCGGGTCCGCTCGCTGATCGCCGCGGCCACCGCCGCCGGCTCGCGGGCATCGATCAGCCGCGTCGCCACACCGAACTGCGGCAGGAAGCGCTTGAGCAGGAAGCCGGTCCAGGCGTAAGGTTTGTCGACCGCGATCACCTCGTCGCCGGCACCGACAAAGGCCAGCACCGCCGCCGCCATGGCCGCCGCGCCGGAGCCGAACAGCAGGCAGGATTCGCCACCTTCGAGCGCGGCCAGCTTTTTGGCGACGATCGCGACGGTCGGATTCTGGCCACGGGTATAGACGCATTCGCTGAATTCGTCGGCCATGCGCGCCCGCATGGTCGCGACATCGGGGTGGGCGAAGATCGCGCTCTGCACGATCGGCGGGATCACCGCGTTGAAGTAGCGGCTGCGCTCCTCACCAAGCTGGTTGATGATGTAGGAGAGATCCACGCCGACGTCACTCGCGCGCCAGGCGTTCGCGCATCAGTTCGACCACCGGCGCGTGCAGTTCCGGGTCTTCCAGAGCCAGGTGCACGGTCGCCTGCACCATGCCCAGGCGATTGCCGCAGTCGAAGCGTCGGCCCTGGAAGCGATAGGCCATGACCGGCTTGTGCTTGAGCAGGGCGGCGATCGCGTCGGTCAGCTGGATCTCGCCACCGCTGCCGGCGCTGGTGGTTTCCAGATATTCGAAGATGCTCGGGTCGAGCACGTAACGGCCGACCACAGCCAGGGTCGATGGTGCGTTCTCCGGCCGCGGTTTTTCGACCAGCGCGCGCACCCGCGACAGGCGTTCGTCGATCGGTTCGGACGACACGATGCCGTAGCGCTGGGTATGCTCGCGTGGCACGTCTTCGACCGCGATCACGCTGGCCTGTTCGCGCTCGGCGACTTCGATCATCTGGCTGAGCGCGCCACGGCCGCGATTCCAGATCATGTCATCGGCCAGCATGACCGCAAACGGCTGGTTGCCGACGATCGGTTTGGCACACAGCACGGCGTGGCCCAAGCCCAGCGCCTCGGGCTGGGTAATGAACACCGCACGCACCCGGGCCGGCAGGATGTTCTGGATCGATTGCAGCAACTCGTGTTTGCCGGCGGCTTCGAGCTTGGCTTCGAGTTCATAGGCCTTGTCGAAATAATCGGCGATCGCGTGCTTGTAGCGGTTGGTGATGAACACCAGGGTTTCGCAACCGGCTTCCAGCGCCTCGTCGACCGCGTACTGGATCAGTGGCCGATCGATCAGCGGCAGCATCTCCTTGGCCAGCACCTTGGTCGCCGGCAGGAAGCGGGTGCCAAGTCCGGCGACCGGGAATACCGCGGTACGAATTTTCATGGTGGTTTCCTTGTGCGTTACTGCGTGCATCGGCCCGGCAGAATCCATGGGGACGGGTAAGTTGTGTGCTCTCGCCAAGACGCCAGGCGATCCGAGCTGCTGTATCAACCGAACTGCATCAACCGAACATCCCGGATGACCAGCTCCGCTGTTGAAAACGCGCTGCGCTTTGTCCGGGCTACGCTGCAATCCGAAAACCGTCGCCAGCACTCTCTCAGGACTTCTGACGGTGGATGGACACTACGTCGGCGTGGCTGACGTGGCCGCGCTCGCCGTCGAACTCCGGCACCAGCAAGCGCAGCAGGCGCAGGATTTCTGGTTCGTCGAAGCGGCGCGTGGCGAGTTCGATCTGACGCAGCAGCGGATTGAGTTCGGACCACGCCACCTGGCGCGGCTCGGCCAGATAGATCTTGGTGTGGCTGGTGACCTGGGTATCTTCGTGTTCGTGGAACAGTTCCTCGAACAGCTTTTCGCCCGAGCGCAGGCCGGTGTAAATGATCGGCACGTCGCGGTCCGGCACCTTGCCGGCGAGCAGGATCATCTGCTCGGCCAGGTAGCGGATGCGCACCGGTTCGCCCATGTCCAGCTCGAAGATTTCGCCACCCTTGCCAAGCACCAGTGCCTGCAGGATCAACTGGCAGGCCTCGGGGATGGTCATGAAGTAGCGGGTGATTTCCGGATGGGTGACGGTGACCGGCCCGCCACGGCGGATCTGCTCGCGAAACAGCGGCACCACGCTGCCGGCCGAATCCAGCACATTGCCGAAGCGCACGGTGATGAAACGGGTGTTGGCGCGGGCCGCGAACGACTGGCAGAACGCCTCGGCGGCACGTTTGCTGGCGCCGAGGATGCTGGACGGATTGACCGCCTTGTCGGTCGAGATCAGCACGAAGGTCTCGACCCGGTGGCGCTCGGCGGCCAGTCCGACGGTCTGCGTGCCGAGCAGATTGTTGCGCACCGCTTCGCGCACCTGCTGTTGCAGCAGCGGCAGGTGCTTGAACGCCGCGGCGTGAAATACCGCCGCCGGCTGGCAGCGTTCGAACACGCGTTCGCACAGGACCGCGTCGCCGCAGTCGCCGAGCACCGCGTCGAGCAGCAGATCCGGGAACTCGGCGCGCAATTCCTGCTCGATCCGGTACAGGTTGTATTCGCATAGTTCGATGATGGTCAGCGACTCGACCCCGAGTCTGGCCACCTGCCGGCACAGTTCGGCGCCAATCGAACCGCCGCCGCCGGTGACCAGCACCCGGCGACCGGCGACACCGATGCGGATCGCGGTCCAGTCCAACGCCACCGGATCGCGTCCGAGCAGATCCTCGATCGCGACTTCCTTCAGTTCATTGAATCCGGAGCGGCCCTCGACCACGTCTTGCAGGCGCGGCACGGTGCGGAAGGCAAGCCCGCTCTGCTCGCACAGGGCGACCACCCGTTGCATCTGCTGGTTGCTGGCCGAGGGAATCGCGATCAGCACCATCTCGGCAGCGACTTCGTGCGCCAGTTCCGGCAATTGTTCGAGCGGGCCGAGCACCGGGATGCCGTGCAACTTGGCACCCTTGAGCGAGATGTTGTCATCCAGGAAACCGACCGGGCGATACTGGGTGTCGCGTTTGAGATCACGTACCAGATTCTCGCCGGCGCGGCCAGCGCCGACGATCAGCACGCGCCGCGCGCTGGTGTAGGTGGCGCCGTCCTGGCGGCTGTCCTTCCAGAACCGGTACAACATGCGTGGCATGCCGAGCAGGATCAGCAGCATCACCGGGTAAATGCCGAGCACGGTGCGTGGCGTGCCTTCCAGCCGATCGTGCAGGAACATCGCGACCGCGATCGCGGTCACCCCGATCAGGCAGCCGCGGGCAATATTCCACAGATCCGGCAGGCTGGCGAAACGCCACAGGCCACGGTACAGGCCGGTCCAGTACAGCACCGTGCCCTGCACCGCCAGCACGATCACGTATTCGCTGGCGAACAGCGGCACCGCCGGGGCCAGCGGCACCATCTGGTAGCGCAGCCAGGTCGCCGCCCACCAGGCCAGCCAGACCATGGCCAGGTCGTGCAGCACTACCGCGATGCGCGGATGGATGCGGGCGATCAGG
>JBGSKT010000643.1:0-3017 GCA_041741075.1 Lysobacterales bacterium | reverse complement strand
GTGCGGGTGCGGCCGGTGCGACTGACCGCGTCGCCACTGATGAAACGGTAGAAATACCAGCGATCCGGCGCCAGATTGCGCACGGTGATACGGGCACTGTGCGCGAGTTCCGGCACCGCGCGCACGCCGCCCTTGGCGACGAGTTTGCCGAACTGCTCGTCTTCTGCCACCTCGTAGCGCACGTCCACCATATCCGGCAGCATGCCGCCATGGGCGCGCAGCGGTTCCGGCGCCAGCCGCGTCCACAGGGTGACCCGATCCGGCCGCGGATAACCCGAGGCCACGCCGAGCGAGAACGGATAGGCAGTGAACAGGGGCCGAACCGGATCGGCGGCACGCGCCCGCCCCGCTGCCAGCAGGCTGCCGGCCGCACCAAAGCCCAGCGCCATCGCCGCCTGCAATACCTTGCGTCGCGACAATTGCGGATCGACGGCGGCCAGGGAATTCATCATCAATATGGCGCGTTGCTCCAGATCTTGGCTCATGGTCGTCTCGCAGGCAGTGGCGATAGTCGGTGACCGCTCAGGATACGCGCAGCCACGCCGGATGGGCAGAGGAGGCCGGAGTAGCTGCACCCGATCCGAGCCGGTGTCGATCGCTGCAGTGCGGGTTGCCGGGTGCGCCTTGCCCCAGTGTTCGCCGCGGCGACAGACGCGGCAAGCCGCAGGCGGCGGCGTACAATGGCGGCCTTGACGCAGAGGAAAACAATGATGAGCACGCCCGCCCCGCGCGCCCCGATCGCTGCAAGCATCGCCGCGGCCAAGCCGTTGCGCTTCGTCACCGCCGCCAGCCTGTTCGACGGCCACGACGCCGCGATCAACATCATGCGTCGTCTGATCCAGGCGCAGGGCGTCGAGGTGATCCACCTCGGCCACAACCGTAGCGTCGAGGACGTGGTGCGTGCCGCGCTGCAGGAAGATGCCGACGCCATCGCGCTGTCCAGCTACCAGGGCGGCCACGTCGAATATTTCAAGTACATGATCGACATGCTGCGCGAGCGCTCGGCCGGGCATATCCGCGTGTTCGGTGGCGGCGGCGGCACCATCACCCCGGAAGAAATCCGCGAGCTGCACGACTACGGCGTGGAACGCCTGTATCACCCCAACGACGGCATGCACATGGGGCTGGTGGCGATGATCGAAGACGTAGTGCGGCGCGCCGCCCACGCCCGCCAACTGGCCGCCGCACCGGCGGCACCGAGCACGGCGACACTGCAGGACGAAATCGCCATTGGCCGCCTGCTGTCGGCGATCGAGGACGGCGAATTCAGCGATGGCGAACTGGCCGCACTGCGCAAATCCTGGTCGGCGAACCGCGAATCGCGCTTCCCGCTCGCCGATGGCAATCGTCACAACGCACCGGTGATCGGCATCACCGGCACCGGCGGCGCCGGCAAGAGCTCGGTCACCGACGAATTGCTGAACCGCTTCCTGGCCAGCTTTCCGGACATGCACATCGCGGTGATTTCGGTCGACCCGACCCGTCGCCGCAGCGGTGGCGCCCTGCTCGGCGATCGCATCCGCATGAACTCCCTGCGCAGCCGGCGCGTGTTCATGCGTTCGATGGCCACCCGCCGCCAGCACGCCGCCACCAATGTCGTGCTCGGCGATTGCATCGGCCTGCTGAAGAGCCTGGGCTACGATCTGGTCATCGTCGAGACCGCCGGCATCGGCCAGAGCGATTCCGAGATCGTCGATCAGGTCGACTTCCCGGTCTACGTGATGACCAGCGACTTCGGCGCACCCAGCCAGCTGGAGAAGATCGACATGCTCGACTACGCCGAGCTGGTGGTGCTGAACAAGTTCGACAAGCGCGGCGCCGAAGATGCGCTGCGCGATGTGCGCAAGCAGTGGAAGCGCAACCGCGCGCAGTTCCAGTTGCAAGACGAACAGGTCCCGGTCTACCCGACCATCGCCAGCCAGTTCAACGACCCCGGCATCATCTGGATGTTCGTCAACTTGTGCCGGCTGCTGTTGGCCAAGGTCGGCGCCGGCAGCGAAGCGCAGGCAGCGCGCTGTGATTTCGCGCCAGCGCTCGACACCACGCTCAAGGAACCGCGCGCCACCGTGTTGATCCCGGGGCCGCGCGTGCGCTACCTGGCTGAGATCGCCGAGCAGGGCCGGGCGATCAATGCGCGCATCGATACCCAGGCAGAAGCCGCCGACCGCGCGCAAAGCCTGTGGACCGCGATCCGCGAACTGGAAGACCCGGCCGTGCCCGGCGCGCTCGATCTGTATCCCGCCGAGGCCTTGTCGGCTGGCGCTGCCGGCGCCGCCGATCGATCGCTGCTCACCCTGCGCCAGCGCTACAACGAGGCGGTGCAGTCGCTCACCGCCGATTCGCTCAAACTGCTGCGCGACTGGCCGGCCCGGCTGCGCTCGATCACCGAGCCCAGCACCGAATACCCGGTGCGCGACAAGCTGATCCGGGTCGAGAACTACCGCGAATCCTTGAGCCACCAGCAGATCCCCAAGATCGCCGCGCCCACCCACAAAAGCTGGGGCGAGCTGCTCACCTTCCTGCAAAAGGAAAACCTGCCCGGCAGCTATCCCTACACCGGCGGCGTCTATCCCTACCGTCGCAGCGGCGAAGACCCGATCCGCATGTTTGCCGGCGAAGGCACCCCCGAACGCACCAACCGCCGCTTCCATTACCTGAGCCTGGGCCAGCCGGCGGTGCGCCTATCGACCGCCTTCGATTCGGTCACCCTGTACGGCGAAGACCCGGCCCCGCGCCCGGACATCTTCGGCAAGATCGGCAATTCCGGCGTCAACGTGCCGACCCTGGACGACATGAAGAAGCTCTATTCCGGCTTCGACCTGTGCGACCCGGCCACTTCGGTATCGATGACCATCAACGGCCCGGCACCGATGATCCTGGCCATGTTCATGAACACCGCGATCGACCAGCAGGTCGAGAAATACCTGCGCGCCGACCAGGCACGCTGGGACGCGGCGCACGACCGTATCGAAGCCTGCTACGCCGGCCGCGCCCGCCCGCGCTACACCGGCACCCTG
>JBGSKT010000642.1:0-4453 GCA_041741075.1 Lysobacterales bacterium | reverse complement strand
CCTGCGCGCCGAGGCCGGGCACGCCGCCAAAATGGCTTTGCGATCTGTACCAGTTGGCGCGGCTGCGCCTGCTGCGGCTCGGGGTTGGCGCTATCTCCGGCGGCGGGCTGTGCACTTACAGCGACCCGACCCGGTTCTATTCGTACCGGCGCGATGGCGAGTGCGGGCGCATGGCCAGCCTGATCTGGCGGGTGTAGGGGCGAGCAGCCTGTCGGTTGTGTGAAACCAATCAATGTCGGGTCCACGCCTGCGGCGCTGGACCCGACCTGCGCCCCGAACACCGAACACCGGCGCTTGCCCCATCAACGCCCCAGATAAACCTGGCCCGCTTCCACCCGCACCGGGAAACGCACCAGCGCCTGGCCGCGGCAAGGGCCACCGACACAGTACCCGGTATCCAGGGTGAAGGCGGCGCCGTGGGCGGCGCAGACCAGGTGGCCGAGTTCGATCAGGAACTGTCCCGGCGCCCAGTCCAGGCGCCGGCCGGCGTGCGGGCATTCATTATGGAAGGCGCTGACCCGGCTGCCCTGCCGGGTCAGGATGACCACGAGACCGCCGCCACTCGAGGCCACCGTGCGCGCGATCGCCTGGCCTTCGGGTATGTCGGCGGTGGCACACAAGGGCACTTCGGGCCCGCTGCCGGCTGCCCGCAAAACGCCCGGTTCTGGTGGGGAATCATTCATAACTGGACCACGGGACTGCTTCAGAATGACCGGGCATTGTGCCGCATGTGGCGCAGATGAGGGGGTCGAGGCTCATGCCCGGACTATTCGGTTGGTTGGCGCGGCTGGTCAAGGCCAGCCTGCTTGTGTTGTTGCTGATCGGCGGATTGTTGATCGGGCTGTTGATCGCGATCAAGTTGCTGTTGGTGTTCCTGCTGCTCAGGCTGTGGCGTCGACAGCGCCCAACGGTTTCCCGCGATCAGGGCCCGGGCCAGGTCTTCGACGCCGAATTCACCATCGTGCCAACGCCCCCAGGCCGCGCCAGCGTGCTGGTGCCCGAGCGCAGTCCGGCCGCGCTGCCGGCGCCCGAACGCTGAATCGCAACCTAAGCCTGCGCCACCAAAAAAAACGCCCCGCGATTGCGGGGCGTTGATTTTTGTGCGCCGCTTTTACAGCAAGGGAATCAGCAGCAGCGCGACGATGTTGATGATCTTGATCAACGGGTTGACCGCCGGGCCGGCAGTGTCCTTGTACGGATCGCCGACGGTATCGCCGGTGACCGCCGCCTTGTGCGCGTCCGAGCCCTTGCCGCCGAAGTGACCGTCTTCGATGTACTTCTTGGCATTGTCCCAGGCACCGCCGCCGGTGGTCATCGAAATCGCCACGAAGATGCCGGTAACGATGGTACCGATCAGCAGGCCGCCCAAGGCCTTGATGCCGGCGCCCGGGCCCATCAGCCAGTTCATGCCGAACGCGACCAGCACCGGCACCAGCACCGGCAACAGCGAGGGCACGATCATTTCCTTGATCGCCGCCTTGGTCAGCATATCCACGGCGACACCGTATTCAGGCTTGGCGGTGCCGGCCATGATCCCGGGAATCTCCTTGAACTGGCGACGCACTTCGACCACCACCGAACCCGCCGCACGACCCACGGCTTCCATCGCCATGGCGCCGAACAGGTAGGGGATCAGGCCGCCGATGAACAGGCCAATGATCACCGCTGGATCCGACAGCGAGAACTCAACCAGCTTGCCGACCGCTTCCAGGTTGTGGGTGTAGTCGGCGAACAGCACCAGTGCGGCCAGGCCGGCCGAACCGATCGCATAGCCCTTGGTTACCGCCTTGGTGGTGTTGCCGACCGCGTCCAGCGGGTCGGTGATGGCGCGGACTTCGCTCGGCAGTTCGGCCATTTCGGCGATGCCACCGGCGTTGTCGGTGATCGGACCGTAAGCGTCGAGCGCCACGATCATGCCGGTCATCGACAACATCGCAGTCGCCGCGATGGCGATGCCGTACAAGCCGGCCAGGGTGAACGAAGCGTAGATTGCGGCGCAGACCGCGAGCACCGGCAGGGCGGTCGACTTCATCGAGATGCCCAGACCGGCGATGATATTGGTGCCGTGGCCGGTGGTCGAGGCTTCCGCCACCTTGCGCACCGGTGCGTACTGGGTGCCGGTGTAATACTCGGTGATCCACACGATCAGGCCGGTCAGCACCAGGCCGACCAGGGTGCAGCCGAACAGGGCATTGGCCTGGGCGCCGATCATCTGCTGGGTGATCGGATAGAACGCCACCGCGGCCAATACTGCCGACACGATCACACCACGGTACAGGCCGGGCATGATGCCCTTGGCGTCGCGGGCCGAGACGAAAAAGGTGCCCACGATCGAAGCGATGATCGAGGCCCCGCCCAGCACGATCGGATAGAGCACGGCGGTGGCGGCGTCGATGCCGACGCTGGCGAACATCAGCGAGCCGAGCAGCATGGTCGCGACCAGGGTGACCGCATAGGTCTCGAACAGGTCGGCGGCCATACCGGCACAGTCGCCGACGTTGTCGCCGACGTTATCGGCGATCACCGCCGGATTGCGCGGGTCATCCTCCGGGATGCCGGCCTCGACCTTGCCGACCAGGTCGGCGCCGACATCGGCGCCCTTGGTGAAGATGCCGCCGCCCAGGCGCGCGAAGATCGAGATCAGCGAAGAACCAAAAGCCAGACCGACCAGGGCGTGCAGCGCCGCGGTCATGGCCACGCCGAGCTTGAGCAGCAGCCAGTAATAGCCGGCAACGCCGAGCAGGCCCAGACCGACCACCAGCATGCCGGTGATGGCGCCGCCACGGAACGCGACATCGAGCGCCGCACCCAGGCCGGAGCGCGCGGCTTCGGCGGTGCGTACATTGGCGCGCACCGAGATGTTCATACCGAAGTAGCCGGCCGCGCCGGACAGGATCGCGCCAATCGCGAAACCGATCGCGGTAGGTGCGCCGAGCAGCGGCCAGATCACCGCGAACAACACCACCCCGACCAGGGCGATGGTGCTGTACTGGCGATTCAGATAGGCCTTGGCACCGGCCTGGATGGCCGCGGCAATTTCCTGCATGCGCTCGTTACCGGCCGGTTTGGCCAGGATCCAGCGAATCGACCAGACCGCATACAGCACCGCCAGCGTGGCGCAGACCAGCGCGATCATCAGACCGTTTTGTAAAAGCATTAGGAATACTCCCTGACACGAAAAGAGTGACCGGCCGCAGCCGGGCGCACAAAGCCCGCGGATTCTACGGGTCTGAGCTATGGCGGGCAAGCCTGTGTCCAGTCCAGAAGAAAGAAAACCGAACGCCGTCGTCCCGGCGCAAGCCGGGACCCAGTGCCTCACGATGACGCAGACCCTCAACTGGGCCCCGGCTTCCGCCGGGGCGACGGCACTCTGTCCTCTGTCCACGGGTCGGCCATAATGGCCGGATGCCACACGCACCCGACCATCCCGGCCACACCCATGCCGACCCGCACGACCGACACGCCAGCCACGAGCATGGCAGCGGGCACGCATTTCCGCTCAGCGTGGCGCTCAACACCGCGCTGGTGCTGTTGCAATTGCTGGTTGGCCTGCGCATCGGTTCGCTGGCCCTGCTCGGTGACGCCGGCCACAATGCCTCCGACGTGCTCGGCCTGCTCGCCGCCTGGGGCGCGGCGCGGCTCGCCATGCGGGAACCCGACCGCCGCCACACTTACGGTTTTGCCCGTTCGACCATCCTGGCCGCGATGTTCAACGCCCTCGCCCTGCTGCTGGCCAGCGTGTGGCTCGCGGTCGAGAGCCTGCAACACCTGCAGCAGCGTGCCCAGGTTCCTGGCCTGTGGGTGATGGCTGCGGCTGGGATCGGATTTTTGGTCAACAGCGGTTCGGCGATGCTGTTCTGGCGTCGGCGCAAGACCGACCTGAACGTGCGCGGTGCTTTCCTGCATCTGGCCGCCGATGCCGCAGTGAGTCTGATGGTGGTCGTGGTCGGTGGCCTGTTGCTGCTGACCGACTGGTATTGGCTGGACCCGGTCGCCGGCCTGCTGATCAGTGCAGTGATGCTGGTCAGCACCTGGCAGTTGCTGCGCGACGCGACCGATCTGGCCCTGGACGCGGTACCCCGCGGCCTCGACCTGGACCAGATTCGCAGTGCCCTGCACGCCGTCGCCGGGGTCCTGCGCGCCCACGACCTGCATGTGTGGTCGCTGAGCACCACGGTGCCTGCGCTCACCGTCCATCTGGAACACAACGGTGAGCGCAACGGCGATGATCTGCTGGCCGACGCCCAGACCCTGCTGGCCGAGCGCTTCGGCATCCAGCACTGCACCATCCAGTTGGAGCAGGCGATCTGCCGGCGGCCCAATCACCACTGAGGGATGCGGGACGGCGTGTTCGGTGTTCGGTGTTCGGTGTTCGGTGTTCGGTGTTCGGTGTTCGGTGTTCGGTGTTCGGTGTTCGGTGTTCGGTGTTCGGTGTTCGGTGTTGCGCTTCGCT
>JBGSKT010000641.1:0-2603 GCA_041741075.1 Lysobacterales bacterium | reverse complement strand
AGACCCGCCCCGGCGAACCGCTCACGGTGACCGTCAAGGCGCCGGGCCTGGCCGGCCAGAACGCGCGCGCGGTCCTGCACGCGGTCGATGTCGGCATTCTCAATCTGACCGGGTATGCCTTGCCCGATCCGAACGCCTGGTGGTTCGCCTCGCGGCGCTATGGCACCGAATCCTGGGATGTCTACGGCCGCATCATCGAAGCCCTGGACGGCAGCAAGGCGCGCCTGCGCTACGGCGGTGACGCGGCCCTGCTCAGCCTGCCCTCGTCGCGGCGACCGAACGTCAAGGTGCAGACCGTCGATCTGTTCGAGCAGCCGCTCGCGTTCGACAAAGCCGGCAACGCCCGCTTCGAACTCGCGGTTCCCGATTTCAACGGCACCCTGCGTCTGGCCGCCGTGGTCTATGGCGAACAGCGCTTCGGAAGTATCGCCCGCGAGACCATCGTGCAGGCACCGCTGGTGGTCGAGATCAGCGCACCGCGGGCGATGGCGGCCGGCGATCAGGCCGAGATCGCGCTCGATCTGGAGAATCTGAGCGGCGTCGATGGCGACTACCAGCTCAGCCTCGACGGCGGCGACCTGCTCGAAATAAGCCAGCCGAAGCGCCATCTGAAACTGGCCGACCAGGCCCGCAGCACGCAGACTTTCGCCATCGTCGCGCGCGAAAAATACGGCGTGGCCACGGTGACCGCGCGGGTGACCGGCGGCGCCGCCCGGGTCGAACGCAAGGTCGAATTCGCGCTGCGCCCGGCCTATCCGGCGGAACGCCGCGCGCGCGTGCAGGTGCTCGACTCTGGTGTCGATGTCCGTCCCGACGCCCGCCTACGCGCCGGGCTGGTCAGCGATTCGGTGCTGTCCCGGATCACCCTGGGCACCTTGCCGCCGATGCCGTTCGCCTCGGTGGTGCGCGACCTGATCGACTACCCCTACGGCTGCGTCGAGCAAACCACCAGCAAGGCGTTTCCGTTGGTCTATCTGGATGACGCCACCGCCGATCAGTTCGGGGTCGCCCCGCTCGCCGCCGAAGACCGCAGGAACCGCATCAATGCCGCGTTTTCACGCTTGGCCTCGATGCAGACCGAAAACGGCAACTTCAGCTACTGGCCGGGCAGTTCCTACGTGGTCACGCATATCACCCCGTACGTCGCGGAAATGCTGGTCGCCGCGAAGCAGGCCGGCTTCGAACCGGACGCGGCGTTCCTGGAAAAAACCCTGAAGCGCCTGAACGACGATCTGTTGGCTGGTGGCAATCCGCATTACGAGTACGACTACAGCGAGCACCTGCGCATCGCCGAACAGGCCCACGCCGCCTATGTGCTGGCCCGCCTCACGCGGGCGCCGCTCGGCACCCTGCGCGCGCTCTACGACAACGAACGCAGCAAGTTGATCTCGCCGTTGCCGCTGGTGCATCTGGGCGTGGCGCTGACGCTGATGGGCGATCACGAGCGCGGCGAAGCCGCGATCAGCGAGGCCTTCAGCCGCAAGTTCGACCGCCCGGTCTGGCTCGGCGACTACGGTTCCAACCTGCGCGACTGGAGCCTGATGGTGGCCATCGTCAACGAGCAGGGAC
Organism: Lysobacterales bacterium; assembly: GCA_041741075.1. Lineage (GTDB taxonomy): Bacteria > Pseudomonadota > Gammaproteobacteria > Xanthomonadales > Ahniellaceae > 0-14-3-00-62-12. Next base: position 1,034 of record JBGSKT010000641.1, on the reverse strand, counting down.
TGAGCAAGCCCGAGTACGACGCCCGCGCCTACGAAGTCGCGCGTGAATGGACCGGACGGCAGACGCAGTGGTTCGGCAGTTACCTGAGCACCCAGGAACAGATCTCGATCTTCCGACTCGGCCGCTCCCTGCTCGGCGATCTGGCGCGCAAAATCGAGGGCGACGTACAGATCGGCGGCCAGCACGAGCCGTTCGCCGCCAGCGCCCAGGTCGCGCGCAGCTTCGTCGCCCAGGATCTGGCCCAGGGCGTGACCCTGTCGCCGCGTGGCGCCGGACCGATCTTCCTGGTCGAGGACGTGGTCGGCTACCCGGCCAAGGCACCTAGAGTCGAAGACCAGGATGTGGCGATCCGACGTCGCTATTACCGGCAAGACGGCAGCGAATACGACGGCCGCCCGCTGACCACCGGCGAGGTGCTGGTCGCGGCGCTCGAAATCAGCGCCAAGGGCAATATGCGGGACGCCCTGATCGCCGATCTGGTTCCGGGCGGGTTGGAACTCGAGAATCTGAACCTGGGTGACCAGACCATCTGGAACCAGGTGAAAATCAACGGCGTCAGCCTGGCCGACCGCGCCGGCCAGGCCGAGATCCGCTACGAGGAATACCGCGAAGACCGTTATGTCGCGGCGATCGAACTGAGTGGCGGCCAGACCGCCCGCCTGTACTACCTGCTGCGCGCGGTCAGCCCCGGCCGCTACCGGGTGCCGAGCCCGCTGGTCGAGGACATGTACCGGCCGACCCTGCGCGGGGTCGGCGCGGCCACGCCGGAACGGATCGAGGTCCACGAGCCGAAGTGAACACGTCGGCCGTCCCCGAACCGCAGGCGAAGCGGTCGCGCTGGATCGCACTGGCAGGCAAGGGCCGGATCTGGGTCCGTCAGCACCCGCGCTGGACCGCGCTGCTGACGGGGACCTTACTGCTGGCACTGCTCGACCAACTGCTGCCACCGCCGATTCCGGACATCAGTGCCGACGGCGCCACCGTGGTGCTGGCCGCCGACGGCACACCGCTGCGCGCGTTCGCCAACGACCGCG
>JBGSKT010000640.1:0-1514 GCA_041741075.1 Lysobacterales bacterium | reverse complement strand
GTCGGCGCTCAACACCAGGCCGGTGCGCAGTTGGCAGACGCGCAGTCCGAATTCGCCGGCGCACTCCGCCGCAGCCTCCCAGTCGGCGCACAGGCGCGCAGCAAAATCATCCGCAGGCGCCGCGCTCTCGTCGATCGGGCGGTCGCCGCAGTCGCCGTAGTAACCGATCGCCGAAGCACTCAACAGGACCGATGGCTTGACCTCGGTCCGCGCGATCGCCGCCAGCAGATCTTCGCTGAGACCGACGCGGCTGGCGCAGAGCGTCTGCTTGCGCGCCCGGGTCCAGGGCCGGTCGATGATCGGTTCGCCAGCCAGGTTGACCAGCGCGTCGAAGACCATCGGCGGCTGCCAGTGCCCGAGCGAAGCCAGCGCCAACACGCCCGACCCGCATAAGTCCGGCACCCTTTCCGGCCGGCGGCTGAGCACGGTCAGGCAGTGGCCGTCCGCGAGCCAGCGACTACACAGCGCCCGCCCGAGCAGGCCGGTTCCGCCGGTAAGCAGGATGCGCATGCTCTCTTTCCCAATGTTCGCCAATCGCACAGCGTCGCCATGGTAGCGAACTCGGGAATCGGGAATCGGGAATCGGGAGTTGCGGGAGCCGCAGGTACGGTGTTTCCGGAGGAACGAAGACGTGTGGCCGTCGCCCCGGCGAACGCCGGGGCCCAGTGTCGGCTTCAGAGGACAGAGGACAGAGGACAGAGGACAGAAGCCCGTCGCCCCGGCGAGCGCCGGGGCCCAGCCCAGTGTCGGGGCGCACTGCAGTGTCGGAAACTGGGTCCCGGCTGCCGCCGGGACGACGGCTGTCCCCACTCCCAACTCCCTACTCCCGACTCCCGTCCCCCAAGCCCCACGCTCTACAATGCCCGATTGAATGAGCACGGATGTCGCAGCCATGGGTCTGGGCGAAACCTATTCGATTGCCGCTGCGGCGACCTGGGCCTTGGGTGTGATCGGCTACGCCCGGCTCGGCCGCAGCCTTGCGCCGCAGCGGCTCAACTGGCTGAAGAACCTGCTGGTGCTGGCCATGCTGGTGCCGGCCACGTTGTACTTCGAAGGTTGGCTGGCGCCCGCCTTGTCGCCGCTGCAGATGCTGGTCTGCGCGCTGAGCGGGCTGATCGGGATCGGCATCGCCGACACCATCTACTTCCGATCGCTGAACGCGCTCGGCCCGGGGCACCTGGGCGTGATCGGCAATCTGTACAGCCCGCTGATGATCGTACTGTCGTTTCTGTTTCTGGGCGAACGCCTGAGCGGGCAGCAGATGCTCGGCTTTGTGCTGGTATCGGGCGGGGTGATCGTGGTCAGCAGCGCCGGTGCCGGTGCCACGCCGGTGCGTGGGCAACTGCGGCACGTGCTGCATGCGGCGCTCGCCATTCTGCTGATGGCGGGCTCGGTGATCATGGTCAAACGCATTCTGGAAACGCATTCGGTGTGGTGGGTTTCCAGTCTGCGCGTGGCCGGCGGAGCCGCCGGCCTGGGGCTGACGGTGTTTGTGGTGTCCTGGAAGAACGCCG